>JAISWY010000169.1 GCA_031270925.1 Candidatus Symbiothrix sp. | reverse complement strand
GCTTTATATGCCGCCGGTTGTTCCGATTTATAAAGACGACGGCAGTTATAACTACTACAATCCTTACGAAAACGCTTATCTCGCGTATTACGGACGGGCTGCCAATCCGGTGTCGGACTTGCAAAACAGTATCGGACAAACGGCCGCAATTTCGCTGCTCGGCAATTTTTATGCGAGATATACCATTCTCGATGGCTTGACGGCTAAAATCAACGCCGTAACAGATGTGAATCAAATTACGCAAACGTTTTTTGCACCGAACTACACGGCGCTTGGTATCAAGGACGAAATTAACGGAGCGGCCGCTATCGGAAACCGTCGCACGGATATTACGCAAACGGAATATCTTCTGTCATACGCGAAATCGTTCGGTAAACATTCGATTGATGCGCTTACCGGTTATACTTATCAAAGTACGACAACCAAATTCGTCGTCGCCAAGGCCATTCTTTTGGGCGAAAAATTCGAGGATCTGGCCGAAGGTAAGGAATTGCCATCGGTATCGCGCAATAAAGAAGGCTATTTACATTCGCTGCTCGGCCGAATCAATTATTCGTTCCTCGAACGGTATAACCTGACGGCAACCTACCGCGCCGATAAATCATCGCGCTTCTCCGAAGGATACAAATGGGGATATTTTCCGTCGATCGGTTTGTCGTGGAACGTATCGGACGAATATTTTCTGAAACCCGCCAAAGCAATCCTGCCTTTGCTTAAATTGCGTTTAACTTATGGAGAGGCAGGGAATCAGGAAATCGATTTTGTTGAATATGAGGAACGTTTCAACATCAGCCGCTATGGGGGACAACCGTCGTATGCCTTGGAGACTACAACTAAAACCGATCTGAAATGGGAAACGACCACGGAATATAACGCCGGGATTGATGCGGGATTGTTCGATAACCGCATCACATTAACGGCCGACATATATACAAAAAACACACGCGATTTGCTGTTGAAAACGCCGCCGCCACTCGGTTCGCCAACCGAGAAAATGCAAACGGTCAATATCGGGAATGTCGAAAACAGGGGCTTTGAATTAGCGCTGACCGCCTATCCCATCGACCGCAAAAATCTGCAACTGACTGTTTCGGCCAATATCGCCCGCAATGTCAACACCATCACGAGTATGGGCAAAGACGACCAATTGACAATCGGCGAAGATCAGGAACAAATACTGAGTGTCGGCCAGTCGGTAGGCTCATTCTACGGATATGTTTTTGAAGGCGTGAATCCCGACAACGGCGACGCCAAGTTTGCCAACCTGGGTGGCGACAGTGGGATTGATCCCGAACACGACCGCACGATTATCGGCAGTATTCAACCCGATTTTACTTACGGTTTTTCTTCTTCCTTCACTTATCGCAATTTGGATGTATATCTGGGATTTCAAGGCTCGCAAGGCAACGAGGTTTATAATCTCCTGCGCCGTTTTCTCGAAGGAAAGCCGAACGACGCCTACAATATGTCGGCGGCATTGCTGAATGCGTGGACGCCCGAAAATCCGTCAGCAACGATTCCCCGCATCGATTATGTGCATCCAACGCCATCCGACAGCCGTTTTGTGGAAGATGCCTCATTCCTGCGTTTGAAGAACTTGACGGCGGGGTATAAATTCAGGTTTTCAAATTTCAAATTGAGAATATTCGTTACGGCGCAAAATCTTCTTACGCTTACAAAATACAAAGGTTACGACCCCGAAATAGCAAGCGGTATTGATTTGGGAACGTATCCCATGTCGAGAACTTTTTCGTTTGGAGCAAGTATTGGTTTTTAATTATTATATTTTTTTATTCACAATTTAATTTTTTACAAAATGCAAAAGATTGGTTATTTTAAGTATTGGATTGCTTTAGTTTTAATAGCAACTATTGGAGTGTTTTCCTTTTCGTGTAACGATACCGATAATCCGGGAAACGAAGGGGAGGTTCTTACACAAGCGGAAGCCGAAGGTTTGATCAATGCCGTTTTCGGCCCCTTGCAAACATTGAGTTCATCGTATTCGTTCCTGTTGGAATCGGCAACAGAAACGACCATCAGTTTTGAAGGCGCCGACGACGCCGACGGCCCCTTGGTTAGCTTGTTTGAAACAACGCCGTCGAACTGGTATGCAATCAAGGTATTCAATCGTCTTTACCAAAGTATCGGAGCGGCCAATTTAGCCATCGAAAAGATTTCCGATCCCAAAGAAGGCGCAAACGTAACAGGAAAGGAATTGTTAATCGCCCGCGCCAGATTCTTCCGCGGCTACAACCTTTTCCAACTTGTACAACTCTATGGCGAAGTGCCGATTATCCTTTCTACATCTCAGAAAGATGTAACTACGCGCGCATCTATTAATGATGTCTATACGCAAATAGTTAAAGATTTGACGGAAGCAATTCCCGATCTTCCCGCCAACGACGCCTTGAAATGGCATCCAACAAAAGCGGCAGCAAACACTATCCTTGCCAAGGCTTATCTGACTTGGGGACAAAATCCTTTGTCGCAAACAGAATTGGAGCAAATAAAGTCGAGCAAACAAGACCCCGTTCACACCGTCGATAATACGAAATTGCAAAAGGCCATCGAGTATGCCGACAAAGTGATTGCCGACGGCTCCTATCGCCTGCTCAACGATTACAATTCAATTTGGGGCGGTGGAGCAAATGGAGCAGCGCCCGAAAATAATGCGGAAGTTATTTTTTCCATCTATCACGATGGCGACGGTATAGATGCCCAAGGCAATCATCAAACGCATTGCGGTTTTACTTGGCCGGGACAGGCGACAAAAGATCCGCATATCTCTTATGCCGACATCACGCTTGAAAACCGTATCCCCGAAGGCGACCCCCGTAGAGAGTATTCCTATGCCACGAGTATAAGCTACGATCCGGCAGGTTTTGATGCCGCTGCAAAAGATACTTTGGATTATATCGACATTTTGACATGGCCGATAAGTATTGTCCGTCCGGGAAAATGGATACACCGT
>JAISWY010000072.1 GCA_031270925.1 Candidatus Symbiothrix sp. | reverse complement strand
CCGCTGTGCATTGACTACCTGCCATTCGGAATTTAAGCCTTCCATCCGAATGGCGTAAATCACATTCCGGCTATGTCCGGGCGATATACCGGCGTATTCGATGCCGAAAGTCAGGGCTTGCTTGTAATTCAATACGATTTTCGAGGTGTTGTCAAGTTCTGCATTCAGAGGCGATTGCGGACTTTGGGGTGTAACCGTTTGTCCGCCGATAGTTAATCCGGTAAAGATGATGTTGGGAAAATTGATTTTTCGCCGAATGGATTCCGGTTTGAAAGAAATCAGGCTTTGGACGGTTCCGAGATAGACCGTTCCGTCCTTGTCTTTGAAAGCCGAAGTGTAGTTGAAGTGGTTGGTCGGCAAACCTTCTTCGGTGGTGTATCTGGAAACTTCTCCGCTTCGGCGGCTGTATTGAAACAAGCCGTTGTTGGTTGTAATCCACAAGTTGGCGTCGTTGTCTTCCACCAAAGCGTAAATACCGGGTTCGGGAATGACGCCTTCGGAAAAAAGCGAGTAAAAATCGTTGCTGTTTTTACGGTAGAGATATAAGCCGCCATTGTTTGTTCCGACCCATATTTGCCCATCGGAATCTTCCAAGACAGAGGTAACAAAATTGTCGGACAAGGCTTTCGAATCGGCATGAGCGCTCCAATGTTGCACCACGCCCTGTTTTTTATTGTATCGAACCAATCCGCCGTTGCGTAAACCGATCCAAAGGTTTTCCCGTTTGTCTTCCGTAATACAATAGATGAAATGAGAAGATAATAACTCGTTGGAAATTTTTTCGATGCGTTTGCTATCCCTGTCATAATACCGCAAACCGGAGGTAGTGCCTATCCAAAGCATATTATCTCGGTCGGTGTACAGACTAAAAATGCTGTTCGACGGGAGATTGCTGTTCCCGGTATCGAATACCTCGCAGCGGCCGGTCGACAGGTTATAGCGGGTCAATCCGCCCCAGAAAGTGCCTATCCACAAGTTATTGTCCTTATCAATTTGGAGGGAATGGATATTGTCGGAACGGATATTTCTGTCGGTTATCTTGTCGAACAATCCCCTTTCCTTATCCCAGCGGTGTAATCCGCCGTCTTCGGTTGCAATCCACAAGAAGCGGTCGTTTTCGCGAATAATTTGGCGGATAGCTTTTCCTTTCAGCTTATCCGCATCATAACCGGCGTCGTAATATTTGAATTGTTCGAAATCGTGGTAAAAAACATTGATTCCGCCGAAATAGGTACCGACCCACATATTTCCATCGCGGTCTTGAGCAATCGAATAGATGGCGTTGTCGTTCAACGAAAACCGGTTGGTATAATCCTGTTGGATCTTTTCGAATGTATTATCAATGCGTAAAATGGAAAGACCTTTTTCGGCGCCGAACCAGATTCTTCCCTGTCCGTCTTGAGCAATCGCCCGAATGATGCCGTTAGGCGCTCCGGAGGTATGAGTGTAAAAAGTGGTTTGAGAAGTTGCCGGATGATACGACACAATACCGTTTCCGTTTTTGCCAATCCAAAGCGTGTTGTTCGAGTCGATCAGTAAGGCATTAACATAGTCGTTCAAGCCTGCTTCCTGTTGAGTTGCGACAACACTGACTTCGTGTGATTTCGAGAAATCGGCATTGTATCCAATCAATCCCATCGAGCCGCCGACCCATAAGGTATTGTCCTTGTCGATGGCCAGCGCAGTAGTCCCACGTATGACTTCGTGAGCATCGGCCCCTTTAACAGGCTGAAATTTCCCGTTTTTTTCATCATAATAAAACAGTATGTCGGCGCTGCAAAAAAGGGTAGAATGGTTGTTTTGAATAAACGAAGTAACCCATCCCACCGGATTGTCGTACTGAATAAATTCATCACAAGCGGGCGCATAACGACACACGCCCCGGTCGGTTCCGATCCATATCCGTTTTTGCTTATCCTGATAAACGGAACGGATGAAGTTGTGCGGCAGGCTGTTCGGTTCGTTCCGGTTGTGCAGGTAGGTTTTCATTTCGTAGCCGTTGTAGCAACACAATCCGTTTTTGGTTCCGATCCACACCAAGCCTTTGTGGTCTTGCAGGATGCAGGTAACATGATTCTGTGTCAAACCGTTATCGCTGGTAATATGGGAAAAGCGGAAACTTAATTTTTCCGCTTTCATTGTCATCCCCATTAAACACAAAATGAATATGATACAAATTTTTTTTCTATTCATATTTTACTGTTACTGTTATCTCCGTTTCGCATGACTCCGTTTTCAGGATATAGGAAACCGGATCGGTAAAATCGACAAGCGACAGACCCGTTTGCTGTTCCGAATCTGCGATGCAAATCGAAAGAGCATCGGCCGAGCTGAAAACGGGCGTCAATGAACGGACATCCGTTCCGGCCGGTAAAGTTAAACTGATAAACGCTTTGTCGAAATCATATTCCGAATATTGAAGCGTTCCATTAACATTATTTATACTAAAATTATCGAAAACCGGATAGTGCATCGTTTTTACCGAATATTCCTTGGAATCGCCCGCATCCGATACCACCTTGATTGTAAGCGGTTCGGAAAGATTGTATGACGCGGTCGCCTTATAAGCTTCATCGTTGAGCAAAATGAGGGCGGCGTCTGAATAAGCGGCGAGTTCTATCCGCTGTTTGGCAATATTTACGGCTACATCCTTATTGTTTACACGTACTTTGTATGGAATTTTGAAGAGAATCGCCTCATCCGTAAGTTCGCCTGCAAGTTCCTTGTTGTACAAATCTTTTTTCAGCGAAACGGTGCGCAAGCCGGTACGGTCGTCTTCCACAAGAATATTTACGGATGTTGTATCCGAAAGGATGACGCCGGCTTCCAAATCGTAATTGCTTGCAACTAAAACCGCTTTATACAGTCCCGGTTTTTTGTAGGCATAAGTAAGGATGCCTTTGTTCATTACCAAACCCGTATTGCTTTGATGTTTCAGATCGTAATCGTGTCCCGCATCGCCGGGATAAACAACCATCTGCTTGGCGTTTTTGCCTGTAAATTCAAACCTTAGGGTTTCATATATCGAAACAATGCTTGCCGAAACATTCCATGAAACTTCGGGCATTAGCGCTTCGCTTTCTTTTTCACAAGCTCCTAAAAGCAAGAGCAGCAGTAAAAATATATTTTGCTTTTTCATTCGATTCAAGTTTATTTATATGATTAATATCCGGGATTTTGAGTAACAACGCCATTGGTTATATCCACTTCGTTTTGGGGAATCGGGAAGATTTCGTTGATTCCTTCCACAAAATGGGAACCTCTGTTATGGATAGTTTCCGTGGCAAAGGCGTGCAGCACCGAAGCGGCTCTTCCCTGCCGAACAATATCGAAAAACCTGTCCCACAAATGGCACAATTCTATTCGCCGTTCTTTCCATATCTGTTCGCGCATTTCCAGATAAGTTCCGCCTTTGTAGAGCGCCGAGGTATTGTTTATCTTGTTGGCCACTCGTTTTACATTGTTCAGTTGTTCCAGACATTTTACGCGATTGCCCGTTTCGTTCAGGGCTTCGGCATACCAAAGCACCACTTCGGAATAAATGATGACCCGCCGGTTCTTGCCGTTGTCGTTTTCATCGGTTGGCCGTTCCACCTTGGGGGTGTACCATTTCATACATCCGGTTTTCAAATTATCAAAAGCGAGGCGTTCTCCGTCGAAAGCAACCGTATTATTAGCTTTTACCACGTCATCTTTTCTTGGGTCGTTATTTATCTCATTCAGAAATGAAGCGGATGCGTGCATGCGGCTTACAAACAAATCTTGGAAAATACCTGTACCTTCGTTCAAATCGTCGCTCATTCCGTTGGCCGACTCTTTGAATACGATTTCAAACACCGAGCGCGAACAAAATTCTCCTCGTTGATAATACAGTTCGCGATAATGAAGAAGAGCGCCGTCGTAGGAATTTTTCGCTTCCAGCGAATATTCATTCGCTAGTTGCGGCAACGGAGTATCCGGCGTTTCGTAGGGATCGGTCGAAGCTAATTTTTCTTTCGGCTTGAACCACAATCGGCTACGCAATTCGTCCCACGATTCTTCGTACTTTTCGAAATGTAAGATTTCGCCGTAAGTGAGCGTTTTGCCTTCGATGAAATATTCGCCCAAACCGGCCATTTCTTCCCATTTGTCCGAATTTTCGCCCGGAACAGCTTGATAAGCCAATACTTTTATCAGCAAGGCTACGACAGCTCCACAACCGGCTTTGCCGACATTTTTGTCGGTAAATTTCGACCGCAACATGATAGCGGCTTCCCTCAAATCTTTTTCGATACAGGCATATACTTCTTCTTTGCTTGAACGCGGAACGGCCAAATCGTTAATATCCTCCACTTCGGGACGTATTGGAACATCTCCGTAGGTCTTTACCAAATTGAAATAAAACATGGCGCGTAGAAATTTTGCTTGGGCTAATATCTCGCGTACCGTTACATAGCCGTTAATATCTTCGGATGCCAGCCGCACTTTGTACGCATTGGCTATCACCTGATTGGCCCGGTTTATTCCCTGGTAATTGATGCTGTAACGGTCGCGTATCCAATTGTTGGACGTGTTGAAATCGAAATTGACTAATTGTGAAATTTGGTTCACCGTCGATTCGTCGTTTCCTGTTACATCGTCCCCGCAGGCTTCGCCGAAAATCCATTCGCAGTTGGTATAGTTATTGCTTTGGAGAATGTCGTAAACGGCGTTGAGCGCTTCCTGCAACTGGTAGGTAGTCCGGTAATAATTATCGGGATTCGGACTTCCCTGCAATTCCTTGTCCAAAAAATCGGAACAGGAAACAAGCCCCGTCAGAACAAAACCTAAGATAATCGTTGTTTTTATCTGTTTCATTGCTTCTTGATTATTAAAATGTTAGTTTAAGACCGGCCAAAAAAGAGCGAGCCTGCGGATAATTCCCGTGATCAACACCCATGTACAAGTTGTTACTTTCCGAACCGGGATTTTTGCCTACTTCCGGATCGAATCCGTTGTATTTTGTCCACGTCAGCAAATTGCGGGAGGCGAT
>JAISWY010000005.1 GCA_031270925.1 Candidatus Symbiothrix sp. | reverse complement strand
GGAAGCGCGTGGTGGAGTACGGCTATGGCCGACGGTCGTGATAACGATATGAGCACCTATTGGATGATGCACGAATTTGTAGGGCATGGTTTTGCTTCGCTTGCCGACGAATACCCAGGCGCCACAGGTTCGTATGATTTCGCGTGGCAAAGAAGCGGAATGGTTAGCAACGTTTCAAACACCGGCGACCTTACCAAAGTACCCTGGAAACGGTTTATCGGGCTTGCCGGTTACGAAGAAGTAGGAGCATATCCGGTAGAACCCGGACTATGGAAACCCGAAACACATTCCATTATGGTGGACGATACACAGGGTCTTTATTACAACGCACAGTCGCGCTGGTTAATCTATAAGCACATTTACGATTGCTCAAAATTCCTTGATAACCAGAGTGGCAACAGCACCCCCAAACCGAAAAAATACGAGCAGGGCGAAGAAGCCGCATTGTTTGAAGCGTTTTTGGAATTTGACAAACTGTACAATACGAAATAATTTATGGTAGTATGTTGAAAGTAGATAAAATGTGTTTTTCGATTATATGTTTGTTGTATTTTTTATCCTGCCAATATCAGGAAACGGATGATGTAAATACGGAAACGGAATATTTCGATGAATTTGGGGTGAAGAATGATCAATTTCGCCTGGTACAAGACATGCAGCGCGGCGGCGTTATTTCATGGATTTCTCAAACGGGCAGTATGCGTAATATTGTCAATACTGCCGACGAAGGACGTTATATTCAGCAATCGTACTATGCCGGAAAATCGGTAAACAGGCAGGCGGAAGGGCAATCGCCCGCCTGGTCGCCGTGGTCGTGGAATCCCATTCAATGCGGCGACTATGCCCGCAACCGCGCCAAAATTCTCGAAATGCGCCAAAGCGCCGATAGCACATACATAAAATGTACTCCCATGCAATGGGATATGGACAACAAGCCTGCCGAGGCGATTATGGAACAGTGGACTTCACTCGACGGCAATGTGGTATCGGTGCGCTGCCGCTTAACCTGCCACCGCACCGACGCCATATACGGCGAAGGCATGATGAATGACCAGGAAATTCCGGCTGTATATCTTGTTTCGGCGCTCAACAATCTGTATTCCTGTTTTGGAAATGAAGCGTTTACCAATGCGCCTGCCGAAAAAACGGAAATCGTTCAACTCGAAAGTGGATTTTGGGGAACATATACGCCCGATAACGGCAAATTTCCTGCCGAAAAATGGATGGCTTTTGTTGACGACAGCGGTTGGGGCGTTGGCGTCTATTCGCCGCAGGCAACCAAATTCCTCGCAGGCAGAGCCGGAAGGGCGGGGAAGGAATCGAAAGACACCTCAACAAACTATATCGCTCCGTTGTGCGTTGAAAAACTGATGAGAAATTCTGTTTTTGAATATACATATTTTCTGATTGTCGGAACGTTGGACGAAATTCGGGCGAAGATTTATAAAATTCATGAAGAAGAAATAAATGACAATAAAAATAAAGCACAATGAGAAATATTAAATTTTCGATAATCTTGCTTTTTGTTGCAGAATTTTTGGCCGTATCCTGTAGCGGTGGGCAGAAATCAGTAAGTTACGACGAGTTAAGAGTCAATTTCCAATCGCCGCCTGCCGACGTGCGCGTGGGCGTTTACTGGTACTGGATGAACGATAATATCTCTGTCGAAGGCGTTCAAAAGGACTTGGAAGCAATGAAAACCGCAGGCATTACCAAAGCCTTTATCGGAAATATCGGCGGTGAAACGCAATTCCCGCTCGGCAAAGTCCGCATTTTTACCGACGAATGGTGGGAAGTAATCCACGCCGCTCTGAAAAAAGCCGCAGAACTGGACATTGAAATCGGAATGTTCAACTGTCCGGGATGGAGTCAGTCGGGCGGTCCCTGGATAAAACCCAATCAGGCAATGCGCTACCTCGCTTTTGCCGACACCGTTGTAGTCGGCGGACAGACATTTACCGGAATTTTGCAACCCGAAGACAGCATTTTTCAGGATGTGAAAGTATTGGCGTTTCCGGTAAATAACAACCTTTACGGCGGCATAACCCAAACCGGTTCCGTACCGGGTCGGTCAAAAGCCGAAATCGCGATTTCGTTACCGGAACCTGAAAAAATGCGCACGCTCGTAATTCATCCTGTCAATCTTCTCTTTGGCGAATGTGAATTGCAGGCAAAAACAGGAACCGAATACCAAACAGTCAGGAAATTTGAAGTTGACCGTTCAAACAATATACTCAATGTCGGTTGGGACAAGTTGGCAAATGTAGTCATCACTTTTCCCGAAACGGAGGCTCAGGATTTCCGCCTTATTTTCAATAACAAACGGCGCTCCAACGCTCATTTTTTGCTTACTCTTACCGCCGTGCAGGGCATTGAGCGTTATCCCGAAAAGACTTTGGCAAAAATGTTCCAGTATCCGCTTCCGCATTGGGATTCTTATCTCTGGAAAGAGGAAAGTGCAGACACGGCTCTTTCCGTTAATCCGGCCAATATAATTGATATTTCGGACAAATTGGCTACCGACGG
>JAISWY010000367.1 GCA_031270925.1 Candidatus Symbiothrix sp. | reverse complement strand
GCCTTTGAACGATAAAAACTGTATTGGCATGTCTATGGTTTCTTTTTGTATCGACCGTGCAGGCACATCATCGGTAAAAGCATTGGGCGAATGACCTGCGGCGGATTGGTATAATTGTTCCCAATCCGATTTTGGGCGATTGTAAGTGTGGGTTTCCTTGAACGGATTGTAATCCGAGCGCATCTGCACTTTCGGCATTTCCATCGGTAGCGGCTTTTCGGGCATATAAACCGGGATGTCGATGGCGCCTTCTCGGTCAAATTCCAATGCAGGCATCGCAATGGCTTCTTTCACAGCCGATGTGATGACTTGGAACAGTACTTGCTCATTCTCGAACTTGATTCCCGTTTTCGTGGGATCACGATTGACGTCGATAGTCGATGGTTCGACGTCCAGATAAATAAAATAATTGGGCTGGTCGCCGGCCGGAATAAACGGTTCGAAAGCCGTCATAACCGCCCTGTGGAAATAGGGATGGCGCATATAACGTCCGTTCACGAAAAAATATTGCGAGGCGCCGCGTTTCTTGCTCGAGTTGGGCGTGCCGATAAATCCCGACAATTTCAAAAAGGAAGTATCAACAAGAAGCGCTACCAAGTGTTGTGCAATTTTTTTACCCATCAGGTTGATAATCCGTTGTTTGAGATTGGAAATGGGTAATTGAATCAATTCGCTGCTGTCGTCATGGAGCGAAAAAGCGACATTCGGATACACCAAAGCCACCCGCTCAAATTCGCTGATAATATTTTTGAGTTCGGTTTCAGGCGATTTCAAAAATTTCCGTCGAACGGGAATATTGAAAAACAGGTTTTTGACCGAAAAACTGCTGCCGGATTGCATCGCCACCGCTTCTTGTTTTTCGACTTGCGACGCCGAGATTTGCAGGAGCGTGCCGAGTTCATCTTCCGCCCGGCGCGTTTTCAATTCCACTTGGGCGACGGCGGCAATCGAAGCCAGAGCTTCGCCGCGGAAACCAAGGCTGCGAAGCGAAAATAAGTCCTGTGCCGAAGCGATTTTCGATGTGGCGTGGCGTTCAAAAGCCATCCGTGCATCGGTTTCCGACATTCCTTTGCCGTTGTCGATGACTTGAATCAACAAACTTCCCGACTTTTTCAAGATGACTTGAATCGAATCGGCGCCGGCATCGACAGCATTTTCCACTAATTCTTTTACCACCGAGGCCGGCCGCTGAATCACTTCTCCGGCGGCGATTTGATTGGCGATAGAATCGGGCAGTAAACGGATGACGTCGCTCATGTTAATTGAGAGTTGAGAATGTTTAGTTCTTGACCGATTTTCGTGAATGCGGCGATACATTTGTCCAAATCGACTGGTTCGTGCGCCGCTGAAATTTGCAGGCGGATGCGGGCTTGGCCTTTCGGTACGACGGGATAGTAGAATCCGGTAACGTAAATGCCTTCGTCTAACAAGCGGGCAGCCATTGTTTGCGAAAGCGGAGCGTCATACAACATTACCGCGCAAATTGCTGATTGAGTAGGTTTTATATCGAAACCGGCGGCTATCATCTTTTCGACGAAATAGGCCGTGTTTTGATGGAGTTTATCTTGCAAGTCATGATTGTTTTTCAATAAATCGAAGGTGTAAATACCGGCTCCGACTACTGCGGGCGGGATGGAATTGGAAAACAGATAAGGCCGCGAGCGTTGGCGCAGAAGGGCGATAATTTCCTTTTTTCCGGTAGTAAATCCGCCGATTGCGCCGCCGAAGGCTTTGCCCAAAGTTCCCGTGAGAATCTCGATTTGGCCGCGGAGCTTGAATTGTTCGGTTGTTCCGCGTCCTGTTTTTCCTACTACCCCTGCCGAATGAGATTCATCGACCATCACCAGGGCGTCGTATTTTTGCGCCAAGGCGTAGATTGCATCAAGAGGAGCCACATTGCCGTCCATCGAGAATACGCCATCGGTAACAATTAATCTGAATCGTTGCGCTTGGGCTTTTTTCAGTTGGACTTCCAAATCGTTCATATCTGCATTTTCGTAGCGGTAACGGACGGCTTTGCACAAACGCACGCCGTCGATAATCGAAGCATGGTTCAGGGCGTCGGAAATAATCGCATCCTGTTCTGTCAATAGCGGTTCGAACACGCCGCCGTTGGCGTCGAAGCAGGCGGCATATAATATTGTATCTTCCGTTCCGAAAAAATCGGCGATGGATAGTTCCAATTGCTTGTGAAAATCCTGTGTTCCGCAAATGAAACGAACGGACGACATGCCATAGCCGCGATGGTGCATCGCTTCTTCGGCGGCGGCGATTAATCCGGCGTTATCGGCCAAGCCCAAGTAGTTGTTGGCGCAGAAATTCAACACTTCCTGTCCGCTTTGCAGACGGATTTTGACCGATTGCGGGGATGCGATAATACGTTCGTTTTTGTAGAGGCCGGCAGATTCGATAGCGGCCAATTCAGCGGATAAATGCTGTTGAAATACTTGGTATGCGCTCATATAGAAATTATTTTTTACTCTTTTTCCTTATAAATCCGTTCGATCATATCCACCACCTTATAGCCTTCGTATGCATTGGTCGTGATTGTCTCGCCGGCCTTTTGGTTCAGCACATTTACCACATTGTCAATCACGTAATGATGGTTTTGCGCCGAGCCTTTGTAAGCGCCGTAATCGTTGCCCGGATTAGTGGGCGGTAATTGCGGCATCGTGTAATCCTTGATATGGCAATATTCGACTTCGTTCATGTATTGTCCGCCGATTTTGACGACGCCTTTTTCGCCGATAATCGTAACCGAGCTTTCGAAATTCGTATCGTAAACCGAGGTCGAATAATTGAATAAGCCGATGCCGCCGTTTTTGAAATCGAAAGATACCACGCCGGAATCTTCAAAAGCCGTCAGATTTTGATGATTGAAATCGGCGAAACGAGCCTTGATATTCGTAATATCGCCGAAAAGCCAGTACATCAAATCGATGAAATGCGAGAATTGCGTGAAGAGCGTGCCGCCATCCAAATCTTTTGTGCCGTGCCAGCCGCCGGAATGGTAATAGCGTTCGTCGCGATTCCAATAGCAGTTGATTTGCACCATGAATATTTTCCCAAGTAGTTGTTTGTCAATCACTTCCTTTATCCAAACGCTGGGTGGGGAATAGCGGTTTTGCATTACACAGAATACTTTTTTGTTGTGTTGTTCGGCGGTTTGCAAAATGGCTTGGGCTTCTTGGGTGTTTAGTGCCATGGGTTTTTCGATAACGACATGGTGGCCTGCTTGCAAGCCTTGTATGGCCATCGCAGCGTGCAGGCCGTTGGGTGTGCAGATATTTAGAACATCGAAATCGATGTTTGAGGACAATAGGGATTTTAATGACCGGAAAAACGGCAGGGAATTGATGGAAGATGGGATAGCGGATGGTAGAATGTCGCAGACGGCCGATAATTCGGCTTCGGGCTTGCGCAGAATCATTTCGATGTGGCGCTTGCCGATATGACCGCAGCCTGCTACGGCAAATTTAACAAGGGGCGGCAACTCCCTGTTAGCGATTTCCATACATTTGTTCATAATATTTTTGATAATCGCCGGATGTTACTTCCTCTACCCATGCTTGGTTTTCGAGATACCAGCGGATGGTTTTCTCGATGCCGACTTCGAATTTGGTTTCGGGATACCAGCCTAATTCGCCGGTAATCTTCGTGGGGTCGATGGCATAGCGTTGATCGTGTCCCAAACGGTCGGTAACATAGGTAATCAAGTTTTCGTTGATGTTGTCGAGCGATGTTTTCAATACGGATTGATAAGCCGGATTTTCTTTCATCAATTGCTGAATGGTTGATATTGTGAGTTTTACGATTTCGATGTTTTTCTTTTCGTTGTGTCCGCCCACATTGTAAACTTCGCCTGCACGACCTTTTAATACCACGGCGTCGATGGCTTTGCAATGGTCTTCCACAAACAGCCAATCGCGGACATTGCTACCGTCGCCATAAACCGGTAATTTTTTTCCTTCGAGTATATTCTTGATAATCAGCGGAATCAATTTTTCGGGAAAATGATAAGGACCATAATTGTTGGAACAGCGGGTGATATTGATTGGCATTTTGTAGGTTTCGCCGTAAGCCTTAACAATCAAGTCGGCGCCGGTTTTGGATGCCGAATAGGGACTGCGCGGGTCAAGCGGCGTTGTTTCGGTAAAATAACCGGTTTCGCCGAGACTGCCATAGACTTCGTCGGTCGAAACTTGCAGGTATTTAACTCCTTCTTTGTAAGTTGGATAGCCCTTGGCGTCTTTTCCGGTTGTCCAATATTTTTTGGCGACGTCTAATATGTTTTGCGTTCCCAGTATATTGGTTTCGAGGAAAACTTGCGGATTTTCGATGCTGCGATCGACATGACTTTCGGCGGCGAAATTGACAACGAAATTGAGGGGATATTTTTCGAAGACGGATGTAACTACTTCGCGGTCTTTGACGTCGCCTTTCACGAATGTTAAGCGTGCATCGTTCAAATCGTCTTTGATGGTGCCTAAATTGCCTGCATAAGTCAGTGAATCTAATACAACTATTTGAATATCAGTGTGTTTTTTCAACAGATATTTTACAAAATTAGCGCCGATAAACCCTGCGCCGCCGGTTACCAAATAACAATTCATATCGTTTATTCTTTTATTGTTTGCACAGCATAGAATGCGTTTGTGATAGCAAATTTAGTTTATCAACGACAAAAGATATTGTCCGTAAGCCGTTTTATCTAAGGCTTTTCCCAATTTTTCTAATTGCGCATTGTCAATCCAGCCTTTACGCCAAGCGATTTCTTCGATGCA
>JAISWY010000363.1 GCA_031270925.1 Candidatus Symbiothrix sp. | reverse complement strand
AGGTGATCGCTTCCACTACCCCCAGATAAATCTGGGGGTTATTCACAGGAAACACCTCCGGTGTTTCCACTCGCACGTCTTTCGCTCTCGTTAATAGCACCTCAAAAAAAGAATTAACCTGTTTTTCAGCACATTCCGTCCCTGACGGGACGGAGCAGGGTGCAGAGGCATTTTTCTTTCTACCAACATTTTGTCCCTGACGGGACAAAACGTTGGCAAAACCCGTCCCGTTAGGGACGAAATGTTGGTAGAAAACTAAAAAAGGGAAATAGTTTTATTTTCGGCTGTCGAAGCGCCGGTAATGTCAGAATGAATTTTTTCCAGTTGGAAACCATCAGCGCTGAAATTCAGAATTTTAAAATGAATTTCTTCGCCTTTGCCTGTTTCCGTCTTGTTTGTACCGCCTGCCATACTGCAATTTATGTTTATAGAATCAACTGAAATCACAAGTTCATCATTGGCGGGAAGTGAATATTTTCCGTAAACTTTTGTAAAACAGGAATTTCCGCACGACTGCGTATCAAAACTGATAAATTGCTCCTCATCAATAAAGCGAACGAAAGTTCCCCACGGCTCGTCATCCTCGCTTTCTATATGTAAGTTATATGCTGTGGCGTTTTTGTCAAGTCCTAAAAAATTCGGATCGATACGCCACTCGGAATTGGACAGCAGATCGTTTCGTTGAACAAATTGCTGGAAAACCAATGTTGTTGTTCCGTTTTCTTTTTCGCAAGAAATAAAAGCCATTCCCGCGAAAATCGCAAAAATTAAAAAAACATACTTTTTCATAACATACTATTTTTGTTTCTTAAAATCGATGCAAATATACATGAAATAATTGATAGTTACACGTTAAGCGCAATAATTTTTATTTTTTGTCATTTTTCCCGTTGCACCACAATCCCAAAACCACCAACAAAGCATTCACAATCAACAATTCATAACCAAACTGATAACCGATAGTTTGTTTTAATATTTCATTGGTAGAAAAACAAACGATGGGCGAAAGGATGCAAATCCAAGGAACTGCTTTGTCGTTTGTTTCTCGTTTGAAAAGAATGCCGAACGCGAACAATCCCAAGAGCGGGCCGTAAGTATATGAGGCAATCATGTAAATGGCGTCAATCACGCTGGTGTTGTTTATTGCCTTGAAAATCAACATAATGGCAATAAATGCCAACGAAATACCCAAATGTACGCCCAAACGAATCTTTTTCGCTTGTTTTTCGGAATAATGGGAAATATCCAATACGTCCACGCAAACGGAAGTCGTTAATCCGGTTAATGCAGAATCGGCGCTTGCAAATGTTACGGCAATGATTCCGATAGTAAAGAAGACTAGGGCAGGGAGTCCGAAATAGCCGCCGGTAACCAAGTTCGGCACCATATCGTCGGCCAAAGCGGGCAGGCTAATCGAATGGATGGCCGCGTAATTCATCAACAAAATTCCCAAACAAAGGAAAAGGAAATTGACCGGAATAAAAAACAAACTGTAAGTGCAAACATTTTTCTGCGCTTCGCGTAAGTTCTTGCAAGACAGGTTTTTTTGCATCATTTCCTGGTCGATGCCGGTCATCGCAATCGTAACAAAACAACCGCTGATAAACTGCTTGAAGAAGTTTTGCTTGCTCTGCCAATCGTCGAATACGAATATACGCGCGTGGGGATTTTCCTTAATCGAAGTGATGAGGCCCCGGAAATCCAAATTCAAGCCTTTGGCCACTTGCCAGATAATGATGACTAATGCCGAAAGCAGAAAAAACGTCTGCAATAAATCCGTCCAAACAATCGCCCGAACGCCGCTTTTGTGCGTATAAAGCCAAATCATCAACAAAAAAACGGCGGCTGTGAGCGGAAAAGGAATGTTCCACGCATCGAAAACGTAGGTCTGTAGAATCAAGACGGCTACATACAAACGCGCCGCCGCCCCAATGGTGCGCGAAAGCAGGAAAAATCCCGCGCCGGTTTTGTAGGCGTTTCGGCCGATGCGTTTTTCCAAATAAGTATAAATGCTCGTAACATTCAGTTTGTAATACAAAGGCAACAGAATAAATGCGATAACTACATATCCCAATAAAAACCCGAATACCATTTGCATGTAGGTCATGTCGAATTTTTGCACCATGCCCGGAACCGACACGAACGTAACGCCCGAAAGCGATGAGCCAATCATTCCGAAAGCCACGATATACCACGGCGATTTGCGGTTGCCGAGGAAAAACGCGGCGTTTCCGGAATGTTTTTTCCCGATAATATGCGAAATCAGAAATAAAGCCCCGAAATAGAGCAGGAGAATGCAAAAAATAAATGTTCCGTTCATTCCGTCTTTGTGTTTGTGCGCACAAAGATAAACAGAATTTTAATACAGGCCGCGTATCCGGTCGTCAAACGCGCTTAATGCGGCTTTAGCGCCTTCGCCCATCGAAGTAATAATCTGTTTATATGGAATGTCGGTAACATCGCCTGCCGCGTAGATGCCGGTTTGCGAAGTGCGGTTGTGCTTGTCGATTTCGATTTCGCCGCAACGGTTGGTTGCAAGCAAATCTTTGAACAGCAAACTGTTGGGTATTAATCCGATTTGAACAAATATCCCGTCTAAATCGACAATGGATTCTTCATCGTTTTTCCGGTTTTTGATGCGGATGCCGGTAACTTTTTCGCCGTTCCCGATAACTTCCGTTGTTTGCGACGAAACAAAAATATCGACATTCGGCAGACTCTTCGCTTTTTCCTGCAAGACATTGTCGGCTTTCAATTCATCTGCAAACTCGAAAACGGTAACTTTCGAGCAGATTCCCGCCAAATCGATAGCCGCTTCGATGCCCGAATTGCCTCCGCCGACAACCGCCACGTGCTTATCTTGATAGAACGGGCCGTCGCAATGTGGACAAAAAGCTACGCCGCGGCCAATGTATTCCGATTCGCCCGGAACGTTTAATTTGCGCCAACTCGCTCCTGTGGCAATAATCAAGGCTGGCGCTGCAAACTGTTCTCTGCCAACGGTTTGTAAAATCTTATTTTTCCCTTCGATGCTTGCATTTTCAATCCGCCGGTTTTCCAAAATATCAATCGGATACTGTTCAAGATGTGTGCGGAGATTTTCGGCCAAACGACTGCCGGTGGTGTAGGGTGTTCCAATCAGGTTTTCGATGCCGACGGTTTCTTTCACTTGTCCCCCGATGCGTTCGGCTAAAACTCCTACTTTCAATCCTTTACGTGCCAAATAGATGGAGGCTGTGGTTCCGGCCGGACCGCCGCCGGCGACTAATACATCATAATGTTTGGTTTCCGCTTCGGCCGGTTGCTGTTCGGAGCCGAAGTGCGCTTCCAATTTTTCGAGCAGTTCGCCGAAACCGGCGCGGCCTACGTGCAGCAGTTTGCCGTTGGCGAAAACCGAAGGTACGGCTTGGATGTTCAAGGCGTCGGCTTCTTCCTGATACAAAGCGCCATCAACCGTTTCGTGCGTGATGTTTTCGTTCAGCAAAGCCATCAAATTGAGCGATTGCACCACGTCGGGGCAGTTGGTGCAAGTGAGCGAAACGTAAGTCGTGAGCCGGATTTCACCTTTCAAGGCTTTTACGCGCCGGACAATCGCTTCGTCGGGAATGTTTTTGCCTTTTCCGTCGGCATTCAAAATGGCCAATATCAACGAACTAAATTCGTGTCCGTTGGGAACCGCGCGGAAACGGATTCCGGTAAACTTGTCGTTTTTCAACAAGCCGAAACCGAAGGAGTCGGATTCATTGATTCGATAAGAAATTTTTTCGGACGAATCGGCCGTTTCGCTTAACAGTTCGATTAATTCGTTCCTGCTTTCGAGTTCGATGGAAGCGGTAATATCCAAAGTGAAATCGGCTTCCAAGTTTGCAAAGATGCTTTTTAATTGCTGTTTTAATGCTGCGTCTAACATGATTTTTTGTTTTTTGAGCAAAGGTAGAGGGATTTTGCTTATCAATCAAAGTGATAAAATTGATGCTTTGATAGATAAAATTAAAGTATCGTGCTAGCGTAACTTGCTTTGCCTTCCCGATGAGATGTCTTTGTCCCGAAGCAAAGGACTGAAAGCCCGCCGAGCAATGGCGCTGGGCCTTGCTTTAAGTTTATCGAAAAGGGCAACGACTTTATATCCATAAAGACACGAAATAAACCATAAAAGGCTAGCCCCATCAAGAGCTAGCCTTTTGTGCAATTTGTGTTCCAACTATTTTCGTTTGCAAGTGGCGGCGGCGTAACCGTCGGCGGCAATGATGAGCAACAAGATGCCTTCTCCAATCGGCGATACTGCCGGAGTGGCGGTGGGTGCGCCGATAAGGAAGAGTGCAAGGGACAAATATATGAATGTTTTCATGGTTTTTGCTCTCTCTTAATGGTTGATTACTACTTTGCTTACCACATTGCCCGACTTGAGCGTTTCTTTCACGATGACCGGCTGTTTTGCGCCGATATTGGAAATGCGAACGCCTTGCAGATTGTAGTACTCTTTGCCGACTACCGGATCTTTCGTGATGGCCGGTAATGCCGTTGCCACATCTATACCGACAGAAACTTTGCTCCCTTCCGTGCTGGCAATGACTGCGTCGAAGGGTTGGAGGGACGTTCCCAATGTTGTCGTCTTTTCAAAAACGGTGTGGGCTGCATTCAAAACATAATAATAAGAAACGCCTAAATCGTCTTTGTTTTCCAAATCGGGATTGGCAACCAATGTATATTCGCTGATTGACGGATTGTTGCCGGTTGTATTTAACACTGTACCCGCTTCGGTGGCGAATGTAACCCTTACAGATTCTGCCTCGTCGAAATCTGCTTTGGGGAACTCAATAATATAGGCTTCTCCGGCTTCGAGCGTCGATGTGCCTGCATAGGCAAAGACGTCGCCGTCGTAAGTGGCGGCGTAGATATTGGCGTCGTCTGCATTGCCGTCGGTGGGAGCGACGCCTGCGGTAATTGTGCCGCTACCATTGTAGATAATGCCGGGTTTGCTTTCGCTGCCATACTCGACATTGATACTCGCAATGTCAAACGGGAAGCCGATGGGATACCATTTGTTTGTATCGAAAGTTTTCACTACTTTGGTTGTGCCATAGACTGTTAGATTGTCTGCATTGCTGAACTCCGAGCCTTCGTTGAAGACAAGACCTGCCAAGCCTTCGCTGATATAGTCGCTTGCCGATTTCGATTCATTGGCAGGAATTATCAGTTCGCCGGAGGTAAAGGGGATTACATCTGCGGGGGCGGGATAAGCCGCAAGGAATTGAATTTCGGAAGCATCAACATTACCGCCGCTGTTATATGTTTGGGTAATATACAGACGATAGCGTTTGTAAATGGCAGGATTGGCGATTTTGAAAACGAGATTTTGCAAATAATACTTGTCGCTTGAATTGGCTATAAACCTGACGCCGTACTGTTCGTCAATCAATGTGCCGGCATTATCGGCTTGACCTTCGGCATAGCCATACAATCGCCAGTTGCGCGGATTACGGTCGTATTGATCCGGGCGATTACAGATAGAATATGCGCCAACTTCGGTGGGCGTATCAAAAGAAAATTCTATGTAGCATTTGTTACTCTCGGCAGTATAGGAACTTGATTGGTCGTAGGGCTTTCTGTCGTGAAGGCGAGCGTATCCTTCGCCGCCATTACCACTGTTATCGGCATTCCAACCTTTTTGGTCGCTTGACCAGGCGCCTGCATCAATGGTCAAATCTTCGGGGAAATAGGTATCTTCACTATATGGGCCTACATACGGAAAACCGTTGATTTGAAATTCGCCGACCGAAATATTGTCGCCTGTAAGCGTGATGCGGAATTTCTGTGCGGCGCGGTCTTTTTGACCTGGGCCTAACCACAGCGTATAGTCGCTGACGGTGGTTCTTGTAAATTCGGGTTGTGTTCTCCCTCCATTTGCATTAAGGTTGTCTCCTTCCAAACTTTCCCATCTCGGACACTCCGTACAGTAATTGGAAGCCAAACGGTAATAATCTACCGACACATTTGATTTGTCATAATTTTCGCCCAGAGCGAGCGTAAAGGAAGTGGCGATAATCGGATAAGGCAATTCAATCTCAATAGTTGTTGCTTCCGTTGCCGTGAAAAACGTTGTTTCGTCGTTGTCGAACAGCTTATTCAAATTTTCCTGCGTGGTATATTTATCAACGGTTGCGCCGGTGCGAATGTCGGTGTAGTCTGTTACATAAGTATTCGGACTTTGTTCCGGCTGTTTTGCAACTGTTTTCGGCGAAGATTTTATCACAAAGCGGTCGATATTCGGACCATTATCCGCTACAAATGTAGTCAGACTTGCCAGCACAATAGTATTGTCGCCCGCTTCGAGATATACCTGTTCGGTTTTTGCCAAAGTACGCGGAGCGGAAGTCGAATGAGCGTTTTCGCCGTTTTCGCCTGCCTCATCGGCGGGCGTGGTATCGCCCCATGAGTTTGAATTTTCGAGCAAAACAGATTTAATCGGTTTCTGGTTATTAACTTTGATGTAAATTCCGCGCGTACCCATTGAAGCATAATACCAGGTGAGGTCGTAAGTTCCCGCTTCGGAAACATTCACGTTTTCGTAAGTAAGCGAACCGTGCTTCTGTTCTCCGTCGCCCACGTTTGCACCGTTGCCGTCGGCAAAACCACTTCTTGCCGATGCATTGGCATTGCCTGTTTTTGAAGCAAACGTTTCAGCCTGTACCACTACCGGCGTAATGCGGTCGGCAGGTTTGGCAAAGATTTCTTCGCTGTCCGTTATGGTCAGTTTGTCGATGGCAGGCGCGTGTTGCGTACCGTTGTATTCATACGCGCCGAGTTCAATCACATTGTCGCCCGCTTCAAGATAAATCAACGTATTAAGCGATTTGTCGGAAGTGTTCCAATCGGATGTACTTTCGGTAAAAGTAAGCAAAGAGGGTTTCTGATTGTTTACCTGCAAATAACAACAGCGAACATTCATTGTTGCGTAAGCGACAGCCAAATTGTAAACGCCTTCGGCGGTAACATTCACATTGTTGTAGCGCACATACGAGTTGGTGGTTGATTTCATATCCACACCCGTTCCGTTAGAGAAATTGCCGCGAGCGGAAGTCGAGGCAAAGTGAAATACATCGGCATTTTCAGCTTCAATAACGATGCTTGTTTCGGAAAATGCGGAAACCGCGGTTGTAATCCCCAAAACACAGAGAGCAAGAACTCTCGAAAAATAAATCTTTTTCATGATAACTAATTATTTTAATTGTTTGTAAATAGAACTATTTTCTTGTAAGATGTATGTGTGCCGCCGGTCTGTTTCAGGATATACACACCTTTGGGCAAAGAGGAAAGGGAGGTGTTGTCCGATGCCGGGAAACAGGCAATTTGCCGTCCTGTAAGCGAATAAACATATTTGACTTCCGGCAACATTCCGCCGGTGCGAGGCTTGTTGATTGCGGTTGTCTGCCGCTCTTCCCATTCGAGCGTGTTCAAACTTTGCGCGGCGTTGTACAGTTTATCCGAAGCCTCAGCATCTAATGGGGCATATATTTCGAGGCTCGACTTGAGCATCTTGCCTTGATGCAATGCCTGTATTTCTTCTTTCGACATGCCGGCGCGGTGCAAAAACACTTCGCGGTAAGCGGCCGACTGCGGCGCATCGCCGAAATCGTTGATATGGAAACCGGTCGGTACATGCTTTTCGCTTAAAGGAGTTAAATTGACTTGCGTGCCGTCTAAATACAGGATGGTTTTTCCCCATGCATAATAGTAGGTCAGGCTTGCGTTGTGCCATTGTCCGTCGTTTACTGTGCCGGTCGAGGTTTTCGTCGCTGTTGTCGAATAAGTTTCGTAAGCCAGTTTGCCTTGCGCGTTGATTTTGATAAAGGCGCTGTCGCCGGTTGCAGTAACAAACGAAGCAAGCGTTCCCGTATCGGTTGTTTTGAAGCCGAAAGTCAGCGTAAACGAATGTAGCACGTTTTCGGGCGTCAGGGCGATGCGTTGTGTTGTTTCGCCTTTGGTCAAAACGAGCGAAGTATTTTCTACCCGTTGCGGTTGCGGCTTTTCCGCCGCCAAAGCATCCAACAATGATGGAACGATAACGTAAAACATTTCGGCATGTCCGGCGGTATTGGGATGGGCGTTGTCGGCTACATAGCCTGAAGCCCATTGGCCGGAGCCGTTGTCGATTGCGCCCAGAAGATTAACACTCGGCACGTCCCATTCGTGAATAAGCAGGTTGAGTTG
>JAISWY010000316.1 GCA_031270925.1 Candidatus Symbiothrix sp. | reverse complement strand
CGCTGAAAAATTAGAATGTATTCTAATCGCTTTTCCAAATTTAAATAAAGTATGGCTCTTGACCGGCGAAGGGGAAATGCTGAAAAGCACTTCCGGCGAAGTTCAATTTTACGCCCCTGACAACGCGCCTTCCGGCAAAAAACTTATTCCATTCTACGACGATGTTTCTACAATTGGCGGCAACCTTCCGGGACATTCGGCGAATATGGAATCAAACAGCCCGCCCGCCGAATGGATAGACCCCGGCGACTGGTTCAAAAATGCAACGGCGGCACTGCGGCATTACGGCGATAGCATGACGGAATACCCGCCGGGCTGCATCCTCGCTTTGAAAGAGGTACAAGACCGCCGGTTAATCATTCCGGGTAAAGATTATGTAATTGAAACAAGCGAATACAGGGCAACAAAAAAAATTCAATTATGTAATGACCCCGAATATATCCGGGCGTACAGCACGAACGAAGAAAAGTACGACGACGGCACTTTGATACATCAACCGTTCAATATACCGTTATCATTGGTAAATAAAATCTTTGAAGTGCTTGGATATGTAGTAAAAAAAGGTGGCGGAACAATCGTATTTAGCAATCAACAAAAATAGGAATATTATGGGAATATTCGGAAACTTATTTGGGAAAAATGACAATAAAAGGCTGAAAGAAAATTTCAGAGAAACGAAGAAATTTGATTATTCGATAAATACGAATGTCGGCGATATAACCTTTACTATCAATATGACAGAGGAAGAAATGATAGAAAGGTGTCAAAAAACAGAAGAAAATAAATTAAATCCTAATTCATGCCAACGAGAGCCGAATGATGATGAAATAAAGTTACCGGTAAAAGATTTTTACGATAAGTATAGAGGTGGTCTTTCTCACATAAGTCCGAATGGTAATTTAATACACGATGAAATTGTTTCGAGAGCATGTACGGCAATTATTGATAATGAAGTTGCCGGGTATCATTACTTTGTGTTGTTAAAATCAGATTTTAAACATATAGAAGAAAAACACAATGAATGGGCAGAAAGTGAACGAAAATTACATAAAACCGTTGAATTAAATTTCAAAGGAAAAGACCTTGAAAAAGAAGGCAAAATTGACGAAGCGATACGATGTTATGAAGAAAATGTAAAGTTGGGTTATCCGGCGATGATGTCTTATGACAGGCTTCTTGTTTTATATCGTAGAAATAAAGATTACGAAAATGAAAAACGAATATGCCGATTAACAATAAAGATGTGCGAAAAGGAAAATGAAAGAAGATTACAAAATTGCCTGTCCCGTGAAGAAAACAAAGGATTAGAAGACCAAATAATTAAAGCGCACAATGAAAATAGGACACTATTTATTGAAGGACGACAATTTTGTGTTTATAATCCATACGAAGTGAATAAATATAAAAACAGATTAGAAAAAATAGAAAATAGAGTTTTATATGAAGAAATATCACTTCCTACATATTCAACTCCATACATTGTCAATGGCGTCCCGTTAGGGGTTCAATTTGAAAACACAATAAAATTGCTTCCGGAATTTAATTTTTATGCTGATTTGCCCGATAATGAACCCACAAATGAATATTTATGGAAACATAAAAGATTAGTAAGCGACGAAAAGCATAAGCCGGAAATATGGCGGATACAAAACTTGTTTAAATCATTGATAACCGATGCCGAAAGATACGAAACAATTGGTTTATTAGACAAAGCGGCTGTCATTTACGAGCAAATTGTTGCAGAACAATATTTTATGCCAAATCCTTATGACAAGCTTATTAAGATTTATTCAAAAGCAAAATTAAAGTTTGATGAAATCAGGATATTGAAATATGCCATAAATCATTTTTCTGAATTAAGAAATCGCCAAAAAGGATATGTAATTCAATTAGCAACCAAATATAGAAAATTAGACTTTGCAAATGAACGAATAAACAATGACAAGAAAATATCTTATTATGGTGGTGCATTTGAATTATATAATCCATACATAATAATATCAAAATGGAAAGAAAGATTAGATAAACTTTATAAAAATGGAAACAATCGAAATAAAAGTATCAGAATACTACGATAGTCGAAGGTATTACGCTTTCATGCCTGAAACGGTTTTTGATGCTTTGGAAGTTGCGTTTTTTGACGGGCGTGATACGGCTTTGGTTTCAAAGGCAGCCTTTGACGAAATGCAAAAAGAATTAGGAAAATGAGAACGGCAAAACGTGTAACCCCTGTAATGGACGGAATAAACCGGCGATTCTTTATAGCTGTTGATACGCTTGTTACTACGAGGCGCGTAAATTCATTAGAAGCGTTTTGCAAAGAAATTAACTTGCACCCGCCACGATACAGGGAAATGCGCCTGACATACGGCGTTACACCTAATCCAAATTCTAAACCCTCGCGGTATGTAAATATTGAAATGGATGCAATACACTATATATGTGTCAAATACTCCGTTTCTGCCGATTGGTTAATGCTTGGCCTTGGTAAAATGTTTAAAAATGAAACACACGGTAAAATTTGATTTGTTCCCGCAAAAATCGGATTGTAAACCAATCCGGGCGCGGGTAACATACGGCGGTTGTCGTGTGGATTTACGGATAGGGTACAGCATAGAACCTGAAAAATGGGACAATGCGACTATGCGCGCCCGGCCCGGATTTAAGAACAAATACAAACAATCCGGTAATGAAATAAACAAGGCTATTTTACTTTGTCAGGAACAAATAGAATCCATATTTACCCGGTTTGAGTTATGGGAAAAACGCCAGCCTAATCCCGAAGAATTAAAACAAGAGTTTGGTAAGTATTTGGGCAAGGAAAGCAAAAAGCCAATAGATAAAAAGCGTAGTGAAGAAGGAAATGTATTTACTGTATATGATAAGTTTGTAAATGAACAAAGCCTTTTAAATTCTTGGAGTAAATCTCATAAGAACCGCCATATAACCGTAAAGAATCATTTGTTTGAATATGAACCAAACCTAACCTTTGAAGATGTCACAAAGGAAACCTTGGTAGGTTTTTTGAATGAATTGTTTGATAAAGAATTATGTAATACAACAATACATAAATTAATATCCTATTTGCGAAATTTTCTACATTGGGCTTTTGATGAAGGATATTATACCGGCAACCAACATGAAAAATTTAAGCCGAAGTTAAAAGGTGCGGACGGCAGTCATAAAACCGTTATATACCTTTCATGGGAAGAATTAATGATACTATATAATTTTAAGGTTCCGAAAGAAAAACAATACTTAGACCGTGTAAGGGACGTTCTTTGTTTTTGTAGTTTTACCGGGCTTCGCTATTCAGATACTTTTAACTTGTCGAAGACCGATGTGCAAAAGGAACGTATTAGCGTCATTACTCAAAAGACGGTTGCCCCTTTGTATATCGAACTTAACGATTATTCTACGAAGTTGCTAAAGAAATACGAATCTTTGCCAATTAAAAAGGCCTTGCCGGTTATTTCCAATCAAAAAATGAATGAATACCTAAAAGAACTTGGGGAATTAGCAGGACTTACCGCCCCTACCAAAGTAGTTCATTTTAGGAATAATAAACGATACGAAGAAATACACCCAAAATATGCCGTATTAACAACTCATTGTGGAAGGCGTACCTTCATTGTTATGGCCATTACTTTAGGTATTCCAATAGCCGTAATTATGAAATGGACGGGACACAAAAGTTATGCTTCAATGAAACCTTATATAGAAATTGTAGATTCCTTAAAGGAAAAGGAAATGAAAAAGTTTAATAATGGGAACAAAAAAATGAAAACCCAAAAAAGAACCCAAAAGTAGGTTATCCAATTAAATCTAAATGGTTTTTGTCTTATCCAAATCAAATTATTAATTTGCTGAATATAAAGATGCTGAATATAATTGGCTATAAATGAAACTCTAACTTCGAGTCCCTTCGGGCGCACAAATCATTCGTAAACGGATTAAAACGACCATTTCAACCGGACAAAACCCAAACAAGCGCTCATACTTCCTGTTGCGGATGAATTGACAGTCGTAAAATATTGCGAAACAAGCGACAAATCCACATTTTCAAACAAGGAATAATCGAAGGAAAGACCGACATAAAGCGCATCCAATCCGACGAAATACATACTTGATACAGAGCTGTTTAAACGCGATGTAATGGGATAAGAGGCTTGTGTAAAAACATTCCAATCACAAATCGAAAGCATTTTGGCCGACATCGGCGCAGAATACATACTCATCAATCCGCCGCCGGTAGTGGAATTTTCAACATTATTGTTGTACAAAACCTCGGCCTGCAACATCAAAGAGTTATTGAATATGTAATCGATGCCGACGGAAGCGGCGACGGTCGCTGTCGTATCCGAAAAATGTTTGACCGGTTGGAAAATCGAAAATTCGCCGCGAAAATTTAATCCGTTGAAATCGCCGGTCCATGCACCGCCGAGAACGATGTCGGATTCTTCAAATATTCCTCCAATCGCCTGAAAATCAATATCTTTCCAATTCCAATGATGCATCAATGCGGCCGTTGTCTTGCCGCTGTGATTAATGGACGCCGCCAATTCGGTCGAAGCGGTTTCGTTGTGGAAATAGGTGGTGCGAAAAGCATCGCAACCCGGACGTTCGGGATAATCGAAATCGAAAAACGAGTAAGTATTGAAAATATCGTTGGGATTCCACACAAAGGTTTGTCCCCAATTGATTCGCTGGCGGCCGAGTTGAAGTTTCCATTTGTCTTTTTCGAATGTAAAGTTGAAACGGTCGAAAGTTGTATTCAAAATCACGTTCTTTGCATCGAAATAATTCCATGTTAAATCGACGCGGCCTTTATCGAAATCCATTGCATCGACATTTATTAGCATTTCGTCGGCGATTATCAAACGGTTACGCATACTCGCATCGAACGAAAAACATTCGGCAAATTGCCAATCCCAATTCAAACGGTTATGCATCAAATTTTCCCAATACCAGGTCGGTTGCGGCGCGGTTTGCCGAATCACGGAAGGCATGTCGCTCACGTAACCGCTGATTTCCGGTTTTCGCTGTGCAAACAGAGATAGCGGAATGTAGAAAAGCAGGAAAGCGATTGTTGGAATTTTCATCATCCATTTATTTGTATTCATCGCTAACAATTTTCCCGTCTTCCAAGGTAATGATCCGTTTTGCTTTCGCCATAATGCGCGGGTCGTGTGTGGAAAAAATAAAGGTAATTTTTTCCTGCTCGTTCAATTTTTCCATCATTTCGAGGAGATGTTGCGCCGATTTGCTGTCGAGATTGGCGTTAGGCTCATCGGCCAAAATGAATTTGGGTTTGGAAGCGAGGGCGCGGGCTACGGCTACGCGCTGCTGTTGTCCGCCCGAAAGCTTGGCGGGACGGCTGTCCATCCGGTCGCTCAAACCGACGGCTTCCAACAATTCGCGGGTGCGGGCGTTGGTTTCACTCTTTTTCCGGCCTTGCAAATCCATAACGAACGACACGTTTTCTTTGGCCGTCAGAACAGGTATCAGGTTGTAAGCCTGAAAGATAAAGCCGATATTGCGCAGGCGAAATTCGGTCATCTGCTTTTCCGAAAGCATGGAAATATCTTGCCCGTCGATGACGATCTTGCCCGATGTAGCATTATCCAAACCGCCGATCAGATTGAGAAGCGTGGTTTTTCCCGAACCCGACGGGCCTACGATGGCGGTAAATTCGCCTTCGGCAATGTTCAGCGACACATTTTCAACGGCATGAACTTCCTGCGCCGAATCTTTAAATGTCTTACACAAATTTTTCGTTTCAATAATTGTTGTCATATCTATAACTAAACTCTAATATCTAAACTCTAATAGCTAAACTCTAAACTCTAATATCTAAACTCTAATAGCATCCAATGCTTTCAATTTCAATGCTTTGCGAGCCGGATAAATGGCCGAGAGAATACCAGCCAATATCACTAACCCGATAATTTCCAAAATCATTTCTACATTCAATATCGGATAAACGATCGAACTGAAACCGCCGAAATCTTCAAAATCGTTACCGATAAGCGGCGTAAGATCCAATCCGTTTTGCAAGGAAGGTAAAAGCAGGGCGACAGCCAAAATTATTCCGATTATACTGCCTACAAACGTTAGAAAGACAGTTTCGAGCATAATCATCGAAAATATTTTGCGTTTGCTCATGCCGATGGCGCCCAACATTCCGAGTTCGCGCGTGCGTTCCAAGACTGCCATCAGCATTGTATTAATGATTCCGAAAGTGAGTGCAAAAAGGAAGATACTGATGATGATGACGCTCATCAAATTCGTCCATTGAAGGCTCATCGAAAGCATCGGGTTTAACTCCTTCCAATCCTGCACTTTAAGTTGGGGATATAAGTCTTTTATTTTCGGAAAATCCAAGGCGCAAGTCTCAATGTCGGGCAGCAAAACAGCAGCTTCATGAACGGCTTCATCAGGCAAACCGGTTACCGGAAAAATATCGTTGTAACGTACAAACACATTCGCCTCGTCGAATAAGCCATTGGAAGTGTGGAAGATACCGCTCACACGAAAGGCGAGGCTTTGCATATTGCCATGGATGTCGGAAAACGTAAAAACGATTTTCGATTTCAGGCGCACTTTCAATTTTTCCGCTGTTTTTTCGCTAATCACAACCGGCATACGTGCATCGTCGGGCAAAAAGACGCCGAACGAATCGGGAATTTGCGTTGCAATATCCGAGACCGTCATTTCCGTATCCTTGAAAATGCCTTTGGCCGTAACTCCCACCGCGTTATTCGCCGAAGCCAACATGCCGTTGAGTTTCAGGCGACAAGTCATTTTTCCGTTGATATTCGATGATGCAAATTGCTGTTCAACAGCGGTTTTATTGAAAAAAGCGCCTATATCGCTGTTTTGCAAAAAGGTCGAATCGTGGATTTGCACGTGCGACAAGTTGATTTTGATGTCGGCATTGACGGTATCCATAACCCATCCGGTCATAAGAGCGGAAAGGTAAGTTCCTGAAAACAAGCCCAATGCAATGGCGCCGATAATTACAAAACTGCGGGTTTTGTTGCGCCAGATATTTTTCCAAGCCAAATTTATTATCATATTTTCAATTTTTGTATTGTGTGGAACGAATAAATCAACGTTATCAAAGTCATTACCGTTACAATAACGATTTGCGCAAAGAAATTGGAAAACTCAAGCGTCATAGGCAGAACCGCTTCCATGCCCATATCAGCATAGATTTTCGCCATTTCGCCGGTTAGGACAATCGGATGGATGTGAAACCACGCAGAAATCGGAATGGTCAGAAAAAGCGAGGCGACAATAGCGATGGCGGTCATCAACAACATTTCCAATGCAAATACCATTTTCAGTTTCCGGCGTTGCATTCCAAGTGAAATCATGACCGAAAATTCGCGGTGACGCTCGTTAGTCATCATAATAACTGTTCCCAAAATGCCGAAGCCGACAATGAGGTAAAGGATGAACAGCATCAATTTGTCGAAAGCTTTGTCCGATTCGGCAGTCCGCAATAAATCGGCCATTGTGAAATGCCAGGGATAGACGTCATATTGTTCATTATCAATTTGTTGTCTGATGGTTGCGATGGTTTTGTCCAATTGTTTGTCATCGTTTAATGAAATTAAAATACCGCTATAACCATCCGGTAAGTCGATGAATGTTTGCGCGGACTGTAAGGTTATGAATGCCAATCCATTATTCATTTCAGTAAGGGGCATATCCAAAATGCCGCGAATGGGAAATAATCCGGCGGCGCTCGCACCGTGATAGCCCTGTCCGAGAAAAGCCAGTGTATCTCCTGCGCTCACTTTCAAATAGTTAGCTAATCCTTCGCCGATCATTACGCCCGGATCGGTTTCCTGTAAATATTCGCCTTGGGCGATTCGATCGTTCAATTTTTGCTTTTTCGTTTCGTTTTCCGGCGAAATTCCCACGACGGCAATGCCTTTGGAAAACGTTTTGTGCGAAGCCATTGCAAAGGTTTCTACACGCAGCGACAGGTTTTCGACATTTTCCAAAGCGCTCAATTCCAAAATTTTACCGGAATCGATGGTCATAAAATTATCGACGGTTTTATCGTCCCAATAGCCTTTTCCGTGGATTTCGATATTGCCCGCCTGCGTTTTCAGCATGTTTTTAATCATTTGATTCCACATTCCGTCGATAAAAGCGGTCGTAAGCGTACAGAAAAAGAGTGCGATGAAGACCGAAGTCATCGTGATAATCGAACGTCTTTTGTTGCGCCAGATATTGCGCCAAGCTAATTTTAACATAGAGTTTAGATGTTAGAGTGTAGAGTTTAGATATTAGATATTAGATATTAGAGTTTGGAGTTTAGTTTTTTTGCCATTGTTTTTGTTGTTGCCTTTAGCATTTTCAACAACTCCAATGCTTCTTCATGGATAGAATTATACTCCAATTCGGTAAGATACTTGACTTCAAGTAACAAATCCAGCCAATATACCGTTTCGGAACACTCCTTTAATGCAATATAAATTTTTGATAGAAAATCTTTTTCACTTATCGCGTACTCCGATTCTGCCAAATTAGCGCCAATACTTGTACCGCTACGCAATAATTGTTTCGACAATACAAACTCTCGTTTTTCTTCACATAAATATCTGTAAACATTTACAATCCTCACTGCAAATTTTTTACTCTTATTTTTTGCCGTATCTTCTTTATTCATAACTCATAACTTATCTAAGTTTTAATAACTAAACTCTATTCCTCATGTTTTGTTGCGAGAAAAACGAATCGGCGATCGGCGTATCGAAATCGTACTTAATCACGGTCATTACGGTTTTCTGATTCGGTTTATCGGCCGGCACCACTTCCATACGCGAGGCTAAGCGACGCTTTCCGAAAGACTTAATATCGAAGCTGTTAAAGGTATTAATCAAGATGCCGTCTTCGTCGTAAAATTCGGTTTTGATTTCCACAAAATCCTTTTTATCGACCCACATCACGACTTTTCCCCAAACCACGGCGGCATCTTCTTTCGGTGTGAGCGTCAGTTTGTAGCAATCAAATTCGCGCACGGTTTCCGAAGCGTCCAAGCGGTGCGTGTAGTCGTTCACGGTCGAAGATTCGCGCATCAAATCGTCGTTGGTAAAATCGCTGCCCATCCACGATTGCCCCATCACGGACGACGACATTTTAATCATGCGGCCGATGCTCGGCACCCAATTCCACAAGTCTTTTTGTCGTTTCAAAAAGGCCTGTCCTTTTTCTTTTGCGGGCGATGTGATGACGGCCAACGAATAATCGTTTCCTTTCGACCACGATTTGATGCCGATTTCGCGCGTCCAAGTCGGGCGTACAATCGTCATTTTGATTTCGGAATAAAGCTTGTTTCCGCGACTGTTTTCATCGACTTTCTTCACGATGCCGGTTGCGGTAAGTCCTTGTGCGTTCATCGTTGAAAATGAACAGATTACTGCGATTAATAGATACATTGCCTGTTTCATATCTTCATTTATTAAAAAATATTTTTTTCAATTCTTCCTTATATTGCAGCATAAATTCGCCGGAAAACATATCGGTATAAACATAAACCATGGCAAAACCCTTGAGAAAGGAGATTACGGTAAAATAAGCTGCTTTAGGCGATAACAAGTTAAGTTTCTGACTGAAATATTTGTAAATCAACTGCTCACGGTAGATCTTCGTCTTTTTAGAATAGTAAAGTTGTAACATATATTCCGCTACTTGCGGTTGTAAACACATTTGAAAATACAATTTAAATTCTTCCTTCTGATTGATAATCCGGTCGAACATTTTATCTAGAAAGCCTTTGGCTTCTTCTTCGGTAACTATGCCGTCGTGATCGGGATCAATCATATTACCAAATTCCTCCAATAAATTATCTATGATGGAATTGAGTAAATCTTCTTTACTGTCGAAATAATTGTATAATAAACCTTTGGAAATTCCCGCCGCGCGAGCGATTTCATGAATGCTTGTAGCGGCATATCCCTCTGATGCAAATAGTTGCAATGCGGCCTCCCGAATCATTTGTCGTTTTTCGGATCGAATTTGTTCGTATTGTTGTTTTGTTCTCGGCATATTTTGACTGAATGTTCGGTCAAAGGTAAGGCAGATTTTTTATATAAACAAATATTTTTGTATTTTTTTTAAAAAATGTTTTAAAATGGATGATCGGGCTACCGTCGAACAGGCATTGAAACTAATAGACGATAAATCTTAACTTCTCTATATGGACACCTTACGAATTTTCCCGAAAATTTTCACAGGACACCCAAAACACTGTCCTGAAATTTATAAATCATTGATTTGTAAATACTTATAAAAATTCAAAAAAGAAACGTGTCAAAGTCAGGGGCAGACAACAGGTTGCATTCCTACGGAATGCAGGAAGAGGGGGTGGCATCTTTTTCTACCGAGCGATGCATCTCTACGAGATGCACGCCACACAAAAATTTCGTGTTATTAAAAGGTCAATGTAGCAAATTAGCATAATCCCGCATGCCATTGAAAATCATTTTGTAATCTCAATGGGGCTTGCAAAATTGGGGAAATCCTGCATTCCGTTTAAAAACACACTTATGGATAGAACAACAATTTACACGAAATCCCGCATTCCGTCCAAAACGCATTTATGGATAGAACAACAATTTACACGAAATCCGGTTAATTCTTTTTTTGAGGTGCTATTAACGAGAGCGAAAGACGTGCGAGTGGAAACACCGGAGGTGTTTCCTGTGAATAACCCCCAGATTTATCTGGGGGTAGTGGAAGCGCTCACC
>JAISWY010000290.1 GCA_031270925.1 Candidatus Symbiothrix sp. | reverse complement strand
CGAAGGGTTGAATATCCGAAATAAATCACTATCTTAGCCCGATTAATCAACTTGTTAATAGATATATTCAACCCACTTCGGGGTTGAGGGGGAGAGTGGTTATTTCTCTCTCCCCCAATCGCTTCGCTTCATTGGGGGTTATTCTTATTCAGACCTGCGGTCTGTCGCTTCTACTTAACACAGGGGTTTTGCAACTGAGCCGTTTTGCAGGTGACCCAAAATCAATCAATCGGATGTTATTCATTCAAAAGAAAAGAGCAAGATTCTTCACAGATCTTGCTCTCCCTAATAACTTAACCTATCTTTTTCCCTTAAATATTTATTGTCGGCGTCCACCCCGTTCGCGTTGGCGATTATCCAAAGCCTTTTTCGCAAATTCCTGTTCTGCGTTTTGATACAGAAGCACTTTTTCGGCCGAAACCACTTTCAGCAATTTGGTAATATACTCTTTTTCCAATTCCGCCTCTTTCAATTTGATGGCGAGTGAGAGTTCGATTACCTTCTTGTAATCGGCTTCCGAAACCGTTTCGTTGTTGCGTTTAGCTTGACGGATTTTCCGCAATTCGGCTCGCAAGGCTTGATTCAACTCGAATTTCTTCTTTTGAAACTCGTTTTCGATTGGCCAAAAATTGGTCGCTTCTTCGGCGGTCAATCCCACGGCTTGCGTGATGTGCGCAATTCGTTCGGCTTTAAATTTCTCGAAACGCGCTTTGCGTTGTTCATCGGTTTGTTGTGCGAACACACTCCAATTCAGGCTTGCGAGGCAAACCATCAATGTAACTAATCCTCTTGTTTTCATTGTTTTGCAATTTATAAATTATTAATCCAGATCTACATAAAATGCTTTGTGGTAAGCGGCTGTCGCAATTTCGTCTTCGTAATACTGGTAGAAATCTTCGATGTCTGTTTCGGAAGACAGATTCAAATCCGTATTTTTAGGATGAATGTGCGTGAACAGATTGATCATCAAGGCGATACCGGTGAACATGGCCGCCATGTACATCCACGGTTTCACGCGATCCCAAAGGGGAATGATTTTCGGCGATTCGACGTTTCGTTCGGGAAGTTGAGACATGATGCGGTCGGTCAATCCATCAAAATAGCCTTCCGGCGTTGTGAAGGGATTTTTGTTTCCGATCTTGTCTAAGAAATTGCTGTTGTCAGTCATAAAAACACTTGTTTTTTATACACGAAAATTTGGACTATAATAAATCGTAAAAGTTTAATCCGGACTTAAAAATTTTTCAATTTTTTTTGTTGCGTGATGATAAGACGCTTTCAGAGCGCCCGCGGAAGTATTCAGCGCTTCCGACATATCTTCGTAAGACATTTCGTCGAAATAGCGCAGGTTGAAAACCAGACGTTGCTTTTCGGGCAAGGTCAAAATGGCTTTTTGCAGTTTCAGTTGAGCTTCGTCGCCGTCGAAATAATCGTCGGCTTCCAATTTTTTGGCGAATACGGCTTCTTCGTCATCGATTGAAAGATAGCTGTGTGCGCGTTGTTTGTTGATGAACGTAATGCTCTCGTTGACAGCGATTTTATAGAGCCATGTAGATAATTTCGAGTCGCCGCGGAACAAATCGATGCTCATCCACACTTTGATGAAGGTGTTTTGCAATACGTCGTTGGCGTCGTCGTGCGAGAGAAGCATTCTGCGGATTTGCCAATAAAGTTTTTCGCTGTAAAAACGCACGATTTGCTCGAATGCTTTGCGCTGAATCATTGGGTCGCTGTTGTGCAAATCACTTAAAACTTCTGTTTCGTTGAAAATATTCATGGCAGAGGGTATTATTTCCGATTGTGTTTTTGCTGATGATAGACCTTGCGGATGCTATCGACCGGTAGATTTGTTGTAATTTGTTGAAATAAAGCCAAATGACTGATTAATGCCGGTTGCCGGCACGAATCGGGCAAATGCAGATTTCCATATACCGATTGCGCGAAATAGCGGCTGGAAGGCATCGTATAGCGTTTTTCAAATTTTCCGTTGCTACGAATCGTATCGCGGAAAATGAAATTCGTGTCGTTACAATGAATGCAGAATGTGAGTTCGGGATAGATGGAGTCGCGGATTCCCAAAACGGAAAACATTAAATTGTATTTTCGTAAGCGGTTGATTTCCAAGGAATCTTCCAAGCTTTTGAAAGCAAAAATCGTGTTTCCGAATCGCGATTGCAGCCATACTGCCCGCGGTTGAGTCAAATAAAACGTATCTGTTCGTACCGAAGCCGTGCGGATATAATCCTGTTCGGCGCGTAAATCTTCCAATAGTTGTTTGTATCGTTCGCTGACTTTATCGTTGATTTTCAGATATTTATTTAAATTGGCATTATACCAGACAAGGGAAGTGTCGAATTTTTCTTCCGTGATTTTATGTTCCCGGAAGACAATCTGTAGCCATTCTGCTTTTTTAATGGAATCGTCGGCAAAGAATGGCCTGTTTTCGTTGACGGCGGTTTCAGCAAGGTATAAATCGAACAGCAGGTCTTCCATTTTTTGTTCGGAAAGCACGTTCACGGGGCGTTTGGTACAAGATAGAAAGAATAAGCACGTGAACAAATAAACGAATATGTTATTTTTTCTTTTCAAAACTTCCCGAAAACGTATTTCGATAAAAGAGCAATAACCAAGCGATTCCGACGCTGATGCTTGCATCGGCCAAATTGAAGATGTAGCGGAAGAAGACAAAATCGCTTCCGCCGACAAAGGGCATCCATTCGGGCCACGTAAATTCAAACAGCGGGAAATAGAACATATCGACTACTTTTCCATGCAGCCACGAATCGTAGCCGCCTTCGACCGGAAAGAGCGTTGCGATGGTGTAGGGTGTGCTTTCGCTGAAAATAACACCGTAGAATATGCTGTCGATAATGTTGCCGACTGCACCGGCGAAAATCATCGAAACACAAATAATATAGCCCAAGTTGAAATTCCGCTTAACCAAACTGTGAAGGTAATAAATAATGGCGAACGAGGCGATGATGCGGAAAATAGAAAGAAACAGTTTTCCGATGACTTCGATGCCCATTGCCATCCCGTTGTTTTCGACGAAATGGAGTGAGAACCATGAAGTTACCGGAATATCTTCCATGAGCGCCAAATGTGTTTTGATCCAAATTTTCAAACACTGATCGGCCGCTAAAATCAATACGATGATTAAAATCGCCCAAAAACCTTTCGACAATTTCATTTATTTTTGACCTTGTTTGGCTTCAATACTTAATGTAGCATGTGGAACGGCGCGCAAACGTTCGGCCGGAATCAACTTGCCTGTTTCGCGACATATTCCGTAAGTTTTATTTTCGATGCGCACCAAAGCCGCCTGCAAATTTTGGATAAATTTCATTTGGCGTTGCGCTAATCGTCCGGCTTCTTCTTTCGACAAGGTGGATGCGCCTTCTTCCAAGACTTTGAATGTGGGCGATGTATCGGTAACGTCGTTGCCGTCGGTATTCATCAAAGTCGCTTTCAGCAGATCGTAATCGCGTTTGGCGGCATCCAATTTC
>JAISWY010000262.1 GCA_031270925.1 Candidatus Symbiothrix sp. | reverse complement strand
GGCGAATTATAGGTCGGCATTAATACGGCGTCATTGATAATCAAAAAATTAGCATAGGTGGCCGGCAGGCGTTCGCCCTTATCGTAAACCGGAGCAGCCATCGGGAGCGGAAGCAAGCGATAGGGATTTCCCGATAAAGTCTTGAAGGCTTTTAATTCGGATTCCATTGCCGACAATTCCGTGTAATGCTCGTCGCTCGTATCGGCGCATTGCACGTAGGCGATGGTTTCGGCGTCGCAAAAACGCGCCAAAGTGTCGATGTGGCTGCCGGTATCGTCGCCTGCCAAATAGCCGTGATGCAGCCACAGAATTTGTTCGGCCTCAAAAATAAAGCGTAGAAACTCGTCGATTTCGCGTTGCGTTTTGTAATTGTTGCGGTTGGGCGACAACAGGCATTGTGCGGTTGTGAGAATCGTTCCTGCACCGTCGCTCTCGATGCTGCCCCCCTCCAAAACCATGAATTGCATGTTTTTGAGCAGGACTTCCGAGCGAAAAGCGCCGCTTTCGTGCAGCCGTTTGGTAATTTGATTGTCGTGATTGGCCGGAAATTTCAAGCCCCAAGCATTGAATGTGAAATCCAACAAACAAGGCGTTCCGTTCGCAATAACCGAAATAGGCCCATGGTCGCGCGCCCAAGTATCGTTCGACGGAATTTCGCGAAAAATAATTTGCGAATAATCAATGTTTCCCAAATCTTTTTTGACTTTATCGACGGATTGACAAACAATAATCAATTTTTCACACGGGATAACAGCTTTCGCAATAGCGACGAAACAGGGAACGACCTCGTCTAAAATCGGCAACCAATCGGTCTGCACGTGCGGCCAAGTGAGCATAATGGCGCTTTGCGTTTGCCATTCGGCCGGAAAATGGATGGATTTTATTGATTTCATGGAGCAAAGATAAAACAAAAAAATCCTATACGCAATTGGATTTAATTTTTGCGCCGGACTATTTTCCGCACCCTTGTCTCGCCGTTCGTCAATTTGGAAACCAAAATATACATTCCGGAAGAATAACGATCGAGCCGAATCGCTGCCTCGTTTTTTCCTTTTTCTATTATCCGGCCTTGCATATCCATCAAAACACATTCGACCACGCCGGTTAATTCTCGGACGGTTGAAATGTCGGTCATCGTTTCGTCGAATATCTCCCACCAGTTGATTTTCGGCAATCCGCTCGAAAACAGCAGGCGGATTTTTTGCCGGCCGGCGCTGAGATTTTGTTTGAGCGATACGGTTGTCCAATTGCCGTTGGTATTGGAGATGTTTAGCGTGCTTAGTTTTTTTGTATTTGAATAGATGTCCACTTTGGAAGCGGCCGTAGTTGCGACACGGAAATTCAAGGAATATTCCTTTGTGGCGGCAACATCCACATTGTAAGTCAGTTCGGGAGTGGGATTGTTGCTGCCTTTGTAGGTATATGCGTTGATGATTCCCGATTCATCGCCTGTTTTTTCAAAATACGCGCCTTGCATGCTGATGTAATGTTGCGCTTGCATGCGAGAAGGTGCATCGAAATAGTAATTGTCGTCGTAAGAAGACAGATTGGCGTAAATCAATCCCGCATCGGTTAGTTGTCCCGATGTTGTGCTTAAAAGAGAATGATAGGGAAAGGAGGCTTCCCCGTCTTTCGCACGACCCAAAAACCATGCATAACGAGCTATGTCAGAACGAGTTTCCATCAAATTGACAAAGCGCACCAAGGCTTCCATTTGGGCTTTGGGCGTTCCGTCGGTTTGATCTTTGAAGCCGTCCCAAGCGCAATATTCCGTTACCCAAATCGGTTTTTGGTATTTGGCGAAATAGTTGTCGATATACCACTCCAACGACCACGGCATATAGCTGTGAATTGCGATGGCATCTACATCATCAATCGACACATTGGCTTGGGCGAAAAATTCGTCCAGCCATTTGCTCGGATCGCCGTAATTCGTTAGTGTTCCGAAATTCATCGCAGGAGAAACCAATTTCATATTCAGCTCTTGCGCCAGCGATTTCAATTTTGGCCAAGCATCTGCGGCTTGTGCAGGCGTCATATTCGCCTGATCTTTCAAATTGGGTTCGTTGAACGCCAAGATGTATTCACATTCCGGATGCGCGGTTTTGAAATTGCGGATGGCGTTGGCGTCGAAATTGGCGCGAAACGCCATCGGGTAAAAATCGTATCCGTAATTTCGATAAGAGGAAACTGCCGATGGAAAGCCGACTCCCCAAGTGTAAAACCATGATACAGCGGGAGAAAGCGCATCCAAATCGGCCATGCTTAGCGGATTTTCCGAGCCGAAACTGATTCCTCTTTTTGCGCTTCCCGTTTGCGCCGGCAAGGTGCAAACGATTGAAGCGCAGAGGATTAATAATAGTGTTCTTTTCATAACGACGCTTGATGAGTCGTTTTTTTCCGAAAACCGATATACGCCGCGCCTAAGCTGCCGAATAAGAGCCAAGCCATGTCGCCGATTGCGCCGGTTTCATTTTCGGCTCCTCTTGGCGTGGTTCCCGGATTATCTAAGCGCAAATCGCTGCTTGTGGTTTCTTCGACGGTTGCGTGTTGCAGCCAGTTTTCGCTACGGTCTTTTATTGTTCTGCGGTCGGCGAATGTTGAAAATGCCATGCCGATTGTCATTGCTAATAATATTATTCGTTTCATGATTTATCTTTTTAGAATTAATTTTTGAACATCGCTCTTGCCTGATTCATAAATTTTCTTTACGATATAGATGCCGGTCGCCGATGGTGGAGACGCATAATCGTGTGTCTCTAAGTTGGAAACATGTACGCCCTGCAAATTGTAATAATGTGTTTCTACAACCTTATCAACTGTCGGTAAGGCAACGCCGGTAATCGTTTTCGGCGCCAACTGCACGGTAAAACGGTTTTCTTCGTTGTCGGCCAAAGGCGTATAATCAAATTCGTAAACGGAGGAATCCAAACCGGTCAAATTGATAATTGCGCCGGTAGTTGCATCCGTGAAGGTAATCTGCGCATCGTAATTGTCCATTCCCGTAAATGTAAAATTCATCTTACCCTTGTAATTGGTGCGTAAACCAATGGGAATCAAAGCCTTGTCGGTTGAAAGAATTTGTACGCCGAGAGCTTCATTGCCTTGCAAAGTATAAATATCGGGCGTTGCGCTGATGGCGTCGAACAATTTGCGTGCATGCTTGGCGGTTTCGCTGTATGCAACAATTGTTTTTACTGAAGCTGATGGCGTAGCGGCTACAATATTCAATTGTGGTTTCGTTGTTGCGACTGTTTTTAACACGCTAGCCTCATTGGGCGTTTGAATAGATGCATGGAAAGGCAAATCGCCGTTGCCAGTTCCTTTTTCAACGATAAATGATTGCAGAGGAGCAATGTAATTCGTTAAATCTGCTGTTGCGGATGCATAACCGAACGAGCCGTTCGATGTATGATAACCCGAATAGCCGCTGCCTGTGTATATATAATAAGCGCTTCCGATTTGTGTTTCATCGGATAATTGATCGAAATCAATAGTCGATATAAATGGGTTGCCCACCAATGCGAATAGATTTTCGTCGGTAGCAAACGACAGTGATTTGTTTACGGTAACTGTATTCGCTAAATTTCCGTTTACGGAGAAATTGTTGTAATTACTGCCGTCGCCATTGATAAATAAAGCGAAGCCGTCGCCCGCAAGGAAAGAGCGATTTAAATCGGTAATGTAATTCCATTGCGGATCTATGGCTCCTTCTCCGGCAAATGTTTGCAACCATGTACTTGGATTTTTATCGGCATAGAAATCATTTGCTGTGGCCGGAATCGGTGTAGTGAGCAGATTCCAACGGTCGGTTGGAATGGAATATCGGACGGTAGCGCCGTTGGTTGCCGTCAAGAAGTGCTGATTGCCGAGTTGTGCGCCGGCTTCGAATGTGATGTTGTCGCAGGTTGCGGCGCTTTGTAATACCGGGTAGCTTGTTGAAGTGGGGATGATGATATAATCGTCGGATTCGGGAATGCTGTTGGAGTTCCAATTGCCGGCGAGATTCCATTCGTTGGATGTGCCTAACCATGTGAGGGGCTTTTTGTATTTGAATGTATAAATCGCGCCATAGAAAGTCATTGCTCCATCTACTTTTTTGGCAACAACTTTTAATGTTGTCGGAATTGTTATCGGAATAGAAGTACCGGAGGAAATCGCTGTACCGGATGTTGATGGGTCGCTTCCATCGATAGTGTAGAGAATATCTGCATTTAAAGAAAAATTAACTGTTGGAGTCAAATTATCTGCGGAACTTTCATCTTTTGTTAATAATATATTGTCCGATTCGGTAAAAAATACACCAGCATCCGGATTAGTAGTAAACAGGATATTGCGAAAATCATAAATTTTTGCGTTATTATTAGTATCCACAGTTGGTGTAGATGCTATAGTAGTTGTTGTTACATCCGCTTTTTGAACTATAACTTTCGAGAATTTTTGTGCTCTAAAAGCAGTACCACCTCCGGTAAAGGTTCCTCCTGAGATATAAGCAAGAGTGGCATCAGCTCCCGTACCATTATGATCAGTTAATACACAAATTGCTCCAGTTTGTGTTGCATTGAATATTCCTCCTGAAATATATATCTTCGTTTGATTTGCTGAGCCATATACGCAACGACCGGTTGTTCCCGAAGAAGTAAAACTGCCTCCTGTGATTGTAAGCGTTTTACCACCTGATACTGCTACGATTCTACTACTATTACTTGTAAATGTACCACCTGATATAGTACAGTTTCCGCCTGTAACATTGATGGGAACAGTTGATCCTCCACCTGTATTAGTCACCGATCCTCCATTTATATTGATTGTTCCTCCATTAGAATTGGAGATACTACCTCCGCTTGTAGTGAAAGTAACATTGTCACCGATAGTAAGAGTATAGCCGCTATTCACATTAATACTGTAAGATGTCATAGCAATAGTAATCGGATGTTCGGCATCCGATTCAATCGTATAATCTTGCGCAATCGTAATAACTGCTCCTAAAGCAAAATTTCCTCCTCCGGATGTAGTTTTCAAAGTAGTCAATGCCGCATCAAAACCGGCGAAATCGGTAACTTGCCCGAAGCCCCAAGTGGCCGCACACAAAAGCGTCGCCACCAAAAACAACTTTATTTTATTTAACTTTTTCATGGTATTATAATTTTATTTAGATTTGTCATAATAATCCAATAATATAATTTCTATTGATAGTCGGATAGCTTCCCTAATCGTAGAAATCCGGTATTCATTTTATTTTTTGATAAATTTGAAGATCCCGCTACCGCTTTCTCCATTATATTTCAAAACATAGATTCCTCGTTGTAAATCATTCACAACCAATGAGTTTGTATCCTTTACCGATTGCGCCAACTGTCCGGCCACATCATAAATCCGGGCGTCTTTTACCGCTTCCGAAAAAGAGATAACATTACCGGAATAGACAATTCCCTGTTGTGCGAGCGGCTTGTCAATCGAAGTCAGCTGTTCATAAACAAACGAAGCAAGCGAACTGATGTATCCATCTTTTTCCACAACCGCTTTCAATACCGATGGGATAGCTACCGAAACCGGAACCGAATATTCGGTCGATGCGGCTAAGGGTGCAGTTTCATCGGTGGTATAACGGATGGTGGTGGCTCCGTAAGCGCTGTTAGCCACTCCGGGTTCAATTTCTTCGGAAAGGGAGGTGGCGGCGTCGGAAGTCAGTTCAATCAATTGCGTGCCGGCATAAATGCCCGATGCAGGATTGGCTTCGATAAGGATATTACGGAAATCGTAAATTTTAGCATTGGCGTCTTTGGTGGCAATGGTAGCGATTGCTTCGGTATCGGCTTCACGGACAATAATTCTCGCCGACTTTTGTGCGCGAAAAGCGACGCCGGTTCCCGAAAAAGTTGCGCCCGAAACGGTAACGACACAAGCCGTACTGTTGTCATCGGCCAAAATAGCGACTCCCGTGTTGTTGCCGGTGTTGTTGGCGACAAATGTCCCGCCGGTAATATTGACGACTGTGTTTCCTCCCGCGGCATAAACACAACGGCCGGCTGCATTGGCGGAAGTAACGGTAAATGTTCCACCTGTGATGGTCGCCGAGTAACTGTTGTTCACTTGCACCAAACGGTTGCTGCCGCTGGTAAATGTTCCGCCGGAGATGGTGGCGTTGCCTGCGGTTACGTTGATGGGCGTTCCGCCGGTGGTGGTCATAACTCCGCCGGTAATATTCAATTTACCTTTGTTGGCATTGGAGAGGGAACCGCCTGTTGAAACGAAAGTTACATTATCGCCGATCGTGAGTGTGTTGGCGGTTTGCGAATCGTTGGTAACGCCATCGATTTTGATGCTGTTTCCGCCCATGGTAATCGTAATCGGATGCGCCTCGTCAAAAGCGATCGTGTAGTCCTGTGCAATCGTGATGGTCGCACTCAGTGTAATGGCTCCACCTCCTTCGGTGGCTTTCAGTGTTGTTAGCGCTTCATCGAAAGTTGTGAAATCGCTTACTTCCATTTGAGCAAAGCTCTGCATGGTTACAATCATCAGAATCGCAACCACAAACATTTTCATTAAGAATGAATTTTTCATAAATATATAAATTTAAATGATGAATATTTTTATTTTTTCTTGTACCATTCCTGTAAAACATAGAATGATAATTTCTTTTCGCCGCGATCGGAAACAAGACCTTTGCGATTGAAACCGTCCTGCACATTGGGCAGCAAGCGGCGCGAAGAACGGAAATCTTTCAACACCCAAGGCGAAATACCTGATACCAAGGGCATCCGCTCGTCGATCATCCGCAGGGTTTTGCGGTATAATTCGGCCTGGTATTCTTCCGTCCATAATTGGGTCGCTTCGCCGTGGAGACCGGAAACGGCTTCTCCTCCAAATTCGCTGATAATGATGGGTTTATTGTAATCGATTTCCCATCTTACGCGGTCGATTTTTTCGTTCGTTCCGTCGTACCAGCCCAGGTATTGGTTGAAACTGATAATATCGACGTATTGGCTCATGTTATCATTGACCGAGAGAACGACATTTGATTTATCTTTCCGTTCCATCGCCATACTGATTAAGCGTGTATTGTCTTTTTCGCGGGCGTAAACGGCCAAAGAGGAAAGGAATTTATCGCGGGCGTCGCCGTGCGGGGTTTCGTTGGCGATCGACCAGATAATCACGTTGGCGCGGTTTTGGTCGCGTTCCATCATCTCGTCCAATTGATTGAGCGCGTTGTTGTAAACCGATTGATTTTCCCATTGGATTGTCCAGTACACGGGAATTTCCGACCAAACCATCAGACCCATTTTTTCGGCCAAACGCAGCATTGGCTCGTTGTGCGGATAATGCGCCAAACGAACATAGTTGCAGCCCAATTCCTTGGCCCAATTGAGCAGGGTGAGATCTTCTTCTTCCTTGAATATCCGTCCGTTACGGAAGGCGGCTTCTTCGTGGATGCTGATTCCTTTCAGGAAAACGGCTTGGCCGTTCAGCAGGATTTCGCGACCGCGTGTTTCGATGGTGCGGAATCCGATTTCGTCTGCGATTTTATCCGTTTCGGATGAAATATTGACGGCATATAATTTTGGATTTTCCGGCGACCACAATTGTAATGAA
>JAISWY010000260.1 GCA_031270925.1 Candidatus Symbiothrix sp. | reverse complement strand
ATGCTTGCTACGCCCTCAAAATGATGCACATCCCCGGCGGCGGCGACCATTTCAATCTTCCTGTTTTCGGCAACGTAGCCCATGAGTTGCGCAATCGTTTTTTGCTCGTAATAGCCGTTGCGCCCCAAATCGTTGGCAATGATGAAATTAACCGCCGGTTCGGATATTTCGGGCAATTGTACGGAAAGCGAATTTTCCGTACAAGAGACGATAGCGCTAAATAAAACAAGTATTGAAAAAATAATTCGTTTCATATTTTTATGGTTTTTCGTCGTGGCGGGCTTTGACCCGTCACGACGCTTGATTATTGTCCGAATGCACCGAAATAAATGGCTGGAACCGGCGATTTGTAGGTTTTATTATTCAAAGTAAGACCGTTTGTACTGAAATATGGAGTAAATCCGGTTCTCACTTTAGCGGCGTCCAAAGCCGGAGAACCGGCCTGCAAATGCAGATTCCACGATTCGTTGTAGTTGAAATCCAACAAGGGATTGCTTGCAAACGGGAAAGAAACAAATTTCGGATCGTTCGCGCCTTTGGCGTCTCCGCGCAAATCGTGTACGCCGTAAACCACATCTTTTACACCGCTTTTGAACCCGTCGAAAGCGCTAAGCGTACCGTTTTCGCGATGTTGCGGAACTTCGCTTTCGGCCGTTCCCGAAGCATAGAAATTATAATCGATCACACTTTCGAGAACAACGCCTTCTTCGCCGCCTTTCCCGAAATTAGGCGCTTTCGCTCCAAACATACAATTGACTATCAGGTTGTTGAAGATATTGACCAAACCGCCTTCCGCCCAAACCGAGCCGCCTTTGGGTTTGCCCGGATCGCGACGCCAGCCGGCATTGATAATCGTATTGTTATAAGCATTGATTTGCGCTTGAAAACGCTCGCCGCCGACGCCCGAATTAGATAATTTAAAGGCGTTGGTGTTGGGGCTGTACATTACATTGAAAGCGGCGTCAACTTTACAACCGGCTTTGACGTTAATCGCTTCACCGCCTTCGTTGCCCACCGCGTAAAACAAGTTGTTGGTAAAAATACATTCGCCGCCCTGCACATAAATCGCATCTTCGCCGGTGTAACGGAAGGTCGAATTAGTTATCACATACTTTCCTTTGGGATTATTGGTGTTGAAAGCCACCATGCCTTCGCCGCCGCCGGCTTTGAAAAGTCCTTTGGTAACAGAAGGAGATGCGGTGGTAGTAATGGCGCCGGTATATTCAACCAACACATGGTCGAGCAGGATTTCCACACAGGTGGAACTGCCGATAATGCCGCCCCAATGTCGTCCGTCCGTTTTTTTATCGCGGAACTTGGCGGGAACGGTAAATAGGATGGGCGCACCGGCCGTTCCAAAGCAATACAAGTTACCTTCCACGATAAACTCGATTTTTGTGTTGTTGTTGTCTTGTGCATCGGCGTTGATGATTACTTCCACGCCTTCTTCGATGGTCAAAGACTGCCCTTGCGGAACATAAATCTGACCGGATACATTGACCGTCGTATTCTTTTTCCAAACACCCGAAACGGCGGTCGTTTCCGAATTTTTCGTCCCGATGCTTACTTCCTCTTCACCGTTGTTGTCGTTACAACCTGTGAATACCAAACAATTTACGGCCCATACAGCCATCATAAATAACACAAATTTTCTTTTCATTTTTTGAATCTTTAAATGTCTAATATCTAAACTCTAATATCTAAACTCTAATATCTGAACTCTAAACTCTAACATCTGAACTCTAAACTCCAATATCCAAACTCTAAACTCTAATATCTAAACTCTAAACTCTAATATCTAAACTCTAATATCTAATATCTAAACTCTAAAATCGCCATCTCACACCAATTTGCACATTTTGTCCGTAATAATCGCGACGTAGCCATGTCCCATTACGATAATTTTCATAATTTTCCACTTTGTCGTTCGCCGGATTTTGTTTTTTCAAATACAACACCATCGGCGTATTGAACAAATTGGTCGCTTTGGCAGAAAGAATGATGCCGCATTTGAACTTCTTTTCAAGCGAAACGTCGGTTTGCAGGTATCCGCTTTCCCAAATATCATCGTCGAAATAACGGGAAACGGCATGCAAGCGATCGCCGGTGTAGGAAAACGCCACTTGTCCGTCCCAAGCGCTTTGCGAGTCTTTGTACAACAGCGACAGATTGACAACATGCTTGGCCTGTCCGTTCAAGGGGCGGGTTTGCGCCACGTTTTTTACCAATATCTTTTCGGAAGATGCAGGGTCAGGATTATCGTAATTAAATAACTTAGAGGTCGTTATCTGCGATTGTGTGAAAGTGTAATTGCCTTTGATTCCGAATGAATGGAAATATTTCATCCAATCGATTTCCAAACCATAATTATCGGCGTCGCCGAAATTGGTGGGCTGGTAAAACTGTCCCTGACCTTCGGCCAAAATACCCTGTTCGATGGGATTTTGCAGACGTTTGTAAAACAAGCCGGCCAGCACTTGTTCCGACGGGCGCGGAAAATATTCGTAACGAAAATCGACATTGTGGGCGATGGTGTGTTTCAATTCGGGATTTCCTCGTTCCGTATAATCGTCATTCAGAATTTGATAGGGAACGATTTCGAAAAATCCGGGACGATTGAGCGATTGATAGTAGGAAGCGCGGAAATTGTTGTTTTTCCAAGGCGAATATTTGAGATGCAAACTCGGCAAATAATCCGTATATCGTTGATTTCCTTTGTTTTTCACGCCTTCAATGGCATGTTTCAGATGATAAGCTTGATTAGTGTTTTCAATCCGCAAGCCCAAAATCACTTGTAAGCGTTCGATTTGTAATTTGGCTTGTCCGTATCCGGCGGCGATTTTTTCCGAGGCATCGTAATTCAAGGGATTTCCGGTAGAGCCGAATGGATTATGCACTCGAAATTTGATTTCGCTGTAATCGTTCCAATCCGTTCCTTTTATCAAATTATTGTTCATCGAAGGCTTCGACTCATCGTAAGGAAGCATAAGATAATTGTTGTAAAAATTGCTTCGTTGCTTGTCGCGATACATTCCGCCGGCCGAGAAATCGAGTTTCATTTGATCCGACAGTAGGGTATAGAGCAAGTTGAAATAGCCTGCCAAATCCCGGTCGCTGTTGTGTTCCCAACGGCGTTCGGAGCCATAAGGCGTTGTTACAACGGAGATTGAACCCATTTTCCCATCACGTACCCGCGTGCTGGTATAAACCGAGCAGTTGTCGGGAACTTCGTTGAACGCTTGGGAATAAACGGCCGACCAATCGATTTTCAAAGTTTCGTTTTTCAGAAAATAATGTGTTCCTTTTAAAGTGCTGTTCAGGATTTGCCGGTGCGTCAGTCGGAAGCGGGTATCGAAGCCCAGATTATAATCGCCGTTTTCCGGATCGTAACCGATATTCAATTCTGTTTTCGTATTATCGCGCACCTGCGCATTGACAAAATCCATGTAAGCGTTGTACCATTGGAGTTTATGCAAAGGCGAAAAACGGTAATCCAATTTGGCATGAAGTCCGTAGCGCGTTTGCTGTTCGGAATATGTCCGGTCATTTTTACCCGTCAGAACCGGCAAATTCGAGGCATCGCTTGTAGCTGTACTGTTATTGAAAAGGAGACTGTTGCTTCCGCGATAACTGTTTTGGAAACTTCCGGCGAGCATGACGCCCAAGCAGTTGCCGAACAAGCGATCGCCGTAGGAAAACCCGCCGAAAAGACCGGCCGGAGTCTTGCCCGATTGCATTCGAATCACATTTTCGTTGAAATCCTGCGCCTTGGCCGGATGGCTTTCGCCGTACTTTTCAAAAGGCGATTGTTTTGTAACTGTTTTTGTATCAAACGAATAAAACTTGCGTTCCAAAAACAAAGCATTGTATCCGATCGACAAATTGGCGGTTATTTGCCGTTTATCCGGCGCATCTTTCATGACGAGATTGACTGCGCCGCCTACCGCATCGCCTTCCATATCGGCCGTGAGGGTTTTCGTAACTTCCAGACGATCCAACAGTTCCGAAGGAAAAATATCCAGCGGGACAAAACGGTTTTTATTATCGGGACTTGGAATTTTGACGCCATTGACCAAAGTATAATTGTAACGTTTATCCATCCCGCGCAAGATGGCGTATTGCCCGTCGCCGCTGCTGTTACGCTCGACCGTAACGCCGGAAATGCGTTGCACCACATTGGCAACGGTTATATCGGGCGAAATCTCAATGGCTTTGGCGCTGACTACGTTCATTATATTCGTAGCAAGCTTTTCGATGTTGCGTGCACCGTTTTCCGAATCGTTGGCGGCATAACTGTAAACGACCACTTCATTGATTTGACGGACCGCCGGTTTCAATAAAATAGTCCATTCGGAATCGGTATTCGGAATCGGATATTCAAGCGTTTCATATCCCACATAACGACATATTAAGGTATGAGTATTGGCCGAACTTTCCATTTGAAAACTGCCGTCCAAACCACTGACCGCGCCAACGATCGGATTTTCTTTCCAAACAAGCGTTGCTCCGATCAACTCTTCTCCTGTTTCCGAATCTTTGACGATGCCTTTAACAGGCTTTCCAATAAGCACTTGAGTACATAGGAAGAAGAAAGCAGTGAGTGAAATAAATTTCATTTGCATTTATTATAATTCAGCGGCAAAAGTAGGCGGGCGATATTACAAAGCAGTTGTGAAAATAAAAAAAAATTTTAAATTATGTGTGAAGAAAAATTAACATCATTATCTTCTTGCAAAGAGGAAAAAAATCCCTATCTTTGCCGCGTTTTTCACAATATATTCATTTATTAATTTAAAAAACAAAAAAATGAAAAATGTTTTAATGATTTTGGCCGTTGCTTTTGCAAGTGTGGCCGCAGTGAGCGCTCAAGACAGAGCAGCAGGAACAACTACCAAAAATGGTGTTGCTATTTTACCCGCAGCAGGCGATTTTGCTCTTGGGGTGGATGCCGCTCCGTTTTTGAAGTACGTTGGTGGATTTCTTTCCAATGCAGGAGCTACTACACCTACGTTTGCCGGAATTGATGATCCATTGTCGATTACAGGACAATATTTCTTGACGGAAAGCACCTCGGTACGTGCCAAATTAGGTCTCGGATTGATAAGCGAATCCACTAAAACCTTGGTACAGGATGCAACCTCTACAGATCCCGACAAAAAAGTTACGAATGTGCACAAGCAGGGAGAGACCGGCATTTCCTTGAGTGTTGATTACTTGTTCCATCGTGGTTACGGCCGTTTGCAAGGTTATTATGGAGGAGGTGTCAGGATTGGTTATGAAAGTACTACCGATACATGGAAATACGGAAACGAAATTACTTCCACATACAACCCCGGTGCCCGCAATCTTAAAAACGCGCAGGGCAGTACATTCTCTTTCGGATTGGGAGGAATTGCAGGTGTTGAATATTTTGTAGCGCCGAAAATCTCCATTGGAGCCGAAGTTAATTTGGGCTTAGGTTTGTCCAACGCTCCGAAAGGAAAAATCGTAACCGAAGCATGGGATGGTAGTAAAGTACAAGAAACCACTACCGAAGCCTATACTGATTCGGGTAAGAGCTTTTTCAGCGTGGTTCCTCAAACCGGTTTATTCTTGAATTTCTATTTCTAATTTTCGAGCAAATAAAATACACAACAAAAAAGGCGGAC
>JAISWY010000251.1 GCA_031270925.1 Candidatus Symbiothrix sp. | reverse complement strand
GCTCAAACGACAACGGCAACAAATCCGTAATCTTCTCCACCTTATAAATCACATCCCGCCCGCACAAAAGCATTTTCACGGGATGTCCATACCGGTTTTGCGCTTCCAAAATCACTTGGCGACAACTGCCGCAAGGCGGAACGGGATCTTCGGTAAAATCGCCGTTGGTAAATGCAGCGACGGCAATCGTATCTACCGCTTCATCGGGAAAACGCGAATTGGCATAGAACAAAGCCGTCCGTTCGGCGCACAATCCCGAAGGATAAGCGATGTTTTCCTGATTGCTTCCGGTTACAATTTCGCCGTTGGCCAACAACACCGCCGCGCCCACTTGAAAATTCGAATAAGGGGAATATGAACGAGTTACTGCCTCTTTTGCCGCATTAACTAAATTTTTTTCTTCCAAAATTAATTCATTATAACAATAAATTTGTATCTTTGCCGAAATTTTTAATGATTTCATCTTTTCCATTTGATTTACAAAGGGCAAAAGTAACAATATTTATGATAATATGAAAATACATTCCGTATTTATTTTTCTTTTGACGGGACTGATCGTTTCGGTAAGTCCGCTTTTTGCACAACAACTGGCTCATGTTCCGGCCTATCTCGAAAAATACAATGATATGGCTATAATGCAAATGCAGAAGTACAAAATTCCGGTCAGTATTATACTCGCACAAGGAATCCTCGAATCGAATTGGGGACGAAGCGTATGTGCAACACAATACCACAATCATTTCGGCGTAAAAGCCGGAAATTCGTGGAAAGGCAAGAAAGTCAATTTATTAACCAAAGAATACCGTAACGGAAAATTTGTCAAAGAATACGCCGACTTCCGCAGGTACGACAGCACAGAAGACGCTTTCGAAGACCATTCCCTGTTTCTGAAGCAACCGCGCTATTCCGAATTGTTTTTATTGGATTTGCATGATTATTCGAGTTGGGCTTACGGTTTGAAACGATGCGGTTACGCTACCGATCCGCAGTATGCCGAAAAATTGATTCGTATCATTGAAAATTATAACTTATCGGTTTACGACCGGATGAAATATAAATTGAAACTCAAGCGTTCCATCTATAAAGACCACGATTTAGTGTACATCTTGGCGAACGAAGGCGACAATCTTGAAAAAATCGCTTCCGATTTGAATATGAAAGCGAATAAATTGCAAAAATATAACGAATTACCGGATAATTTCACGTTTCGCGACGGCGATATTATCTACCTCGAAAAGAAACATTCGAAAGCACATAAACCCTATTACGAACACATTGTGATACAGGGTCAATCGGCCTATCAAATCGCGCAAATGTACGGTATGCAGTTGAAAACACTCTATCGGCTCAACAAGCAAACGATTGATGCAGGATTGATAGACGGCGATGTGATCAGATTAAGGTAATTTGTTAAAAATCGAAATATTATGAACGGACTATATGTGATCGGTGTGGATATGGGCGGCACCAACACCGCTATCGGAATTGTGGATGCCCGCGGAACTATCGTAAGCCGATCGGAAATTTCGACCGGCGAATATTCCACCGGACAATCTTACGCCGAAGCTTTGGGAAAAGCCATCCTCGATTTAATCGCTCAAGCCGGTTTGCAAAATCAAATCAAAGGCATCGGATTGGGAACACCCAACGGAAACATGAACAACGGCTGCCTCGAAAAAGCGGCCAATATTCCATGGGCAAAAACGCAAATCGTTCCATTATCCGCTATGGTAGAACAAGTTACCGGTTTGCCTTGTAAACTGACCAACGATGCCAATGCCGCCGCTATCGGCGAAAAAGAATACGGATGCGCCAAAGGAATGAAAGATTTTATCGTCATAACCTTAGGCACCGGCTTAGGAAGCGGCATCGTCTCCAACGGGCAATTAATTGTTGGCCACGACGGTTTTGCCGGCGAATTAGGCCACATTACGGTTGTCCGCAACAATGGACGATTGTGCGGATGCGGTCGCACGGGTTGTTTGGAAACCTACGCATCGGCCACCGGAGTCGCTCGCACGGCACGGGAATTTTTGGAAATCTATCCCGATAACAAATCTGTTTTACGAAGCATCGCTTCCCGTCCATTAACATCGAAAGATGTGTATGAAGCCGCCCTGCAAGAGGATGAACTGGCGATTGCCGTTTTCGATTATACCGGAAAAATTTTAGGAGAAGCCTTGTGCGATTTCGTCGCTTTTTCGAGTCCGCAAGCCATCATTTTGTTTGGAGGATTGGCTCATGCCGGCGATTTCCTGCTGCGACCCTTGAAAGCCGTCATGGACAAGCAAATGTTGAATGTTTTCGCCGGAAAAACCCAAATCCTGATTTCGCAATTGAACGATGCGGAAGCGGCAATTTTGGGAGCCGGCGCTCTGGCATGGTAAAAATAAATATTTAAAATCATCAATACATGAAAACCATCTGCTTTTACTTTCAAATTCATCAGCCGTTTCGATTGAAACGCTATCGGTTTTTCGATATTGGCGCCGACCATTATTATTACGACGATTTTGCCAATGAAGACATTATCCGCGGCATCGCCGAACGTACTTATTTCCCGGCCAATC
>JAISWY010000352.1 GCA_031270925.1 Candidatus Symbiothrix sp. | reverse complement strand
ATTATTTTTGCCTTCTATAATGTCGGTAATTGTCAAATCGTGAATTATTTTTCCATCCACTTTTAACGAATCGAAACGCAGTCCTTTTCCCTCTTTTGTAAGCGCTGATAAGCCATTGCGCGAGCCAATCCACACATTGCCGTTTTTATCTTCTTTCGCGCAATAAATCACCGAAGAGGGCATCCAATCGGTATTTCGCGAAGTGTAATTTTGCACCCGCGAGCCGATTTTTGCCGTTTTGTCGTACACAAAAATGCCATCGCCGTAGGTCGAAATCCACAATTTGCCCGTTGACGACGATTTCATTATTTGCGTAACCGTTTTCTGCATATTGCTAAACGCTTTAAAATCGGATATTTCGGAACAATGCGTAATTTTTCCCGTTTTGCAATTTTCTATAAAAAGTCCGTAAGAGCCGATTCCGAGCCACACCTCCTCGTCCGATTCGGCTAAAATACTGCGCACCGAATTGCTGGCAAATTTTTCATACACCATTTCCAAACGATCGACATCAAAGGTCGGTTTGTGTGTATTTGCATAACTAAGGCCGGAGCCAATCATTCCGAGCCACATCAAACCCTGTGAATCGCGCAAAATAGAATTTACCTCGTTGCCCGAAATACATTGCTTTTGATTTTGCGGATAAAAATTGGTAAATGTTTCGGATGCGTTCATCGGCAAAATGCTTAATCCGCTACGTGTGCCAACCCAAAGAGCGCCGTTGTTGGTGTCTTCCGAAATGCTGTAAATCAGGTTGTCGGAAATGCTGGCAGGCTGACTTGCGTTGTGAGCAAAAATTTTCCAAGTGGTGTGCGCCGGACTATAAACATTGTCGAGCAGATAAAGTCCGTAGCCCCAAGAACCAACCCAAATTCGTTTTTGGCTGTCTTCAAAAATAACGTGCGACGACTTTACCGCGTTCATTTGCGGGTAAGCAAAATATTTTTCCGTTTCGGCTTCGTAGCGGTAAAGTCCCTCGTTCCAAGTGCCGATCCAGAGGTCGCCCCGCGAATCTTCAAGTAGCGCTTTTATGGTGGTTTGCTGCAATACTCCGCCTGTGTTGTTTTGGTTGTAAAGAATGCAAGTGTTGCTGCTGAAAACGTACTCGTAAAGTCCGTTGTCGGTTCCGAGCAGAAGTTTTCCTTTTTTTGTAAATAAAATGCAGGAAACAGCATTTTCGAAAAGTTCGGGTCGGACGATTTGCACAATTTTTCCTGTGGTTTTGTCGAGCATATTAAGCCCCTTGTTCGTGCCAATCCACAAACGGTGGTTTAAGTCCTCCACCAAACAAGTAATATTGTTGCTGCTCAACAGGTTGATACTGTACAAATTCGATTTATAGGTTTTTATGGAATATCCGTTGTATTGGGAAAGTCCGTTTCGCGTAGCAATCCAGATATAACCATCCCTGTCCTGATAGACTTTCTGAACATCGTTGCTCGGCAATCCGTTCAAGGCATTAATGTGATTGAATTTATACCATGAGGTATTTTCCGCCTGCGTATGATGGCCGGTAAAAAATAATATGATTACCGATATTCCGTACAATAGCTTTTTCTTTGTGGTTTTCATAAAATGCAAAATTTGTACAAAAATACCAAAGTTTATTGAACCCCGGTTCTATTTATGGTTCATAATGGGCGAAGTATTATTCACCGGTAACCCGGCTTTCCGCTTGAAATTCAGTTGCAATCGCCATTCTAACACTTACCGCATTCCGGTGTGCCGTTAGCTGCTCATTCTCGGCCATGATTTGAATAGTTGCTCCCAAATTACGGATTCCGTCTTTTGTAATTTCCTGAAAAGTAATTTTCTTCCGAAAACTATCCAAATTAACGCCGCTGTAAGCTCGTGCATAACCATTGGTAGGCAATGTATGATTGGTTCCCGAAGCATAATCGCCGGCGCTTTCGGGCGTATAATGTCCCAGAAAGACCGAGCCTGCATTGCTAATCCGCTCGACTAATTCGGCGTAATTTTTTGTTTCGATAATCAGATGTTCGGGCGCATAAAGATTCGTTAGTTCTACGATTTCATCTTCATTGTTCAAAATAATGATTCGGCTGTTTGCTAATGACTTTTCCGCCAATGTTTTCCGAGGTAATTGTTCCAATTGACGGAATGTTTCGGTTTTTACCGCTTCGGCCAATTTTTCTGAGCTAGTCAGCAAAATAGCCTGACTGTCGATGCCATGTTCGGCTTGCGAAAGCAAATCGGCAGCGACAAAAGCAGGATTGGCCGTATCGTCGGCAATAACTTCCACTTCCGAAGGGCCGGCCGGCATATCAATGGCTACATCTTTCAAGCTAACCCATTGTTTGGCTGCTGTAACGTATTGATTTCCGGGTCCGAAAATCTTATAAACATTCGGAACCGATTCCGTTCCGTAAGTCATCGCTCCAATGGCCTGAATGCCGCCGATTTTGAAAATGCGATGCACTCCGGCAATTCCGGCCGCAAAAAGAATGGCTGGATGAATCGCTCCTTCGCGATTGGGCGGCGTACACAAAAGAATTTCCTTGCAACCGGCGATTTGTGCAGGGATGCCGAGCATGAGAACGGTTGAAAACAGCGGCGCCGTCCCGCCCGGAATGTATAAACCGACTTTTTCGATGGCTACGGCTTTTTGCCAACAGCTTACGCCCGGCGTCGTTTCCACTTTCGGTAAATCGTGCTGTTGTGCAGCGTGAAAAGTATGAATATTGCGTGCTGCGGTGCGAATCGCTTCTTTCAAATCGTCGGGAAGCAGGTTTTGCGCATCGTCTTTTTCCTGTTGCGATACTTCCAACTGCGATAATTGCACGCGATCGAATCGTTGTTCGTATTCCAAAACGGCTTCATCGCCGCGAATTTTCACATCGCTTAAAATTTTTTCTACCGTATCGAAAAGTGCGAACGAATCATTAACAGGGCGGGCAATCAAATCGCGCCAATTTTCTTTCGAGGGATATTTATGGATTTGCATTTTTTTAATGTTGAATCGGCTGTAAAGGTAGCATAAAATTCTCAATTATACACAAACGCATAAAAAAAGATTTAGCCCATTATCGCATGATTTCATCCAAAATATTGATAGCTTTTTCCACCGCGCCAACATCCTCCACCGTCAATAACCGCCGGTTATTTTTCTCCGAAAGCCGGCAAATCCGGTAATTATTCTTCACAAATTCCAATAATTTGTCGAACGCGGCGCTTTGGTAATACGGCGATTCGGGATTGCTAATCAGATAAAACGTCATTTTGCCGTTTTTGAGGATTACTTTTTCGATTCCTAATGATTTGGCCTTGCGACGCAATTGCACCAGCATAATCAGTTCTTCGCCTTGCGAGGGAATCGCGCCGAATCGGTCGTTCAATTTCCGGCGGAAATTCGCAATTTCGTCGTCGTTTTCGATGGAATCCAATTCGCGGTACAACAAAATACGTTCCGAATCGCTCGGAATATAAGCGGCGGGAAATAAGAGTTCCAAATCGCTTTCCACATTAGCTTCGGTAACGTAATTGGCGCCGCTGTCTATTTGATTTTCATCTTTATACAAATCGGAAAATTCTTCGTTTTTCAATTCTTGCACGGCTTCGGTCAGAATTTTTTGATAGGCTTCGTAACCTAAATCGGCGATAAATCCGCTTTGTTCGGCTCCCAACATATTCCCGGCGCCGCGAATATCCAAATCCTGCATCGCGATGTGGATACCGCTTCCCAATTCCGAGAAATTTTCGATGGCTTGCAATCGGCGGCGAGCTTCGGGCGTCATATCCGATAGGGGCGGCGAGAGCAAGTAACAGAAAGCTTTACGATTACTTCGACCGACACGACCGCGCAACTGATGCAAATCGCTCAAACCGAAATGTTGGGCGCTGTTCACGATAATCGTGTTGGCGTTCGGAATGTCGATGCCGTTTTCGATAATCGAAGTCGCCAGCAGCACATCGTATTCGTAATTGGCAAAATCGGTTATAATCTCTTCTAATTGAGCTGGTTCCATTTGGCCATGGCCAATTGCGACACGTGCATCGGGGACTTCTTTCCGAATCAAACCCGCCAAATCCGGTAAATTGGAAATGCGGTTATTCACAAAAAAGACCTGCCCGTTGCGGCTCATTTCGAAATTGACGGCTTCGCGGATGATGTCGCCGCTAAAGCGATGCACTTCTGTTTGAATCGGATAGCGATTGGGTGGGGGAGTGGTAATGTTCGACAAATCGCGTGCGCCCATCAAGCTGAATTGTAGCGTGCGGGGAATGGGCGTGGCGGTCAGCGTAAGCGTATCGACATTGACTTTCAAATGCTTTAATTTTTCTTTTACGCTTACGCCGAATTTTTGCTCTTCGTCGATAATCAGCAATCCTAAATCCTTGAATTTCACTTCTTTGCCGATCAATTTATGCGTTCCGACCAGAATATCGACTTTGCCGTTTTTCAATTGTTCGAGAATCTCTTTTATTTCCTTGGTGGTGCGTGCGCGGGACAAATATTCGATCTTGACCGGAAAATCGGCCAATCGTTCTTTGAACGTGTTGTAATGTTGATAAGCCAAAAGCGTAGTAGGCACTAACACAGCCGTTTGCTTGCCATCAACGGCCGCTTTGAAAGCTGCGCGAATGGCTACTTCCGTTTTTCCGAAACCCACATCGCCGCAAACCAAGCGATCCATTGGTCGCACCGATTCCATGTCTTGCTTGATGTCGTTGGTTGCTTTCAATTGGTCGGGCGTGTCTTCGTAGAGGAACGAGGCCTCCAATTCCTTTTGCAGATAAGTATCGGGGGAAAATGCAAATCCCTGTTTTTCAAGTCGTTGAGAATACAATAAAATCAAATCCTTGGCAATGTCCTTGACTTTTTTCTTAGTCTTTTCCTTCAGATTTTCCCATGCGCCGGAGCCTAGTTTGTTCAAACGGGGCGCTTCACTGTCCTTGCCTTTGTATTTTGAGATTTTGTGCAGGTTGTGAATGCTGACGAAAATAAGATCGTCGTTCAGGAAAGTCATTTTAATCATTTCCTGCATTTTTCCGTTGATGTCGGTGCGCACCAAGCCGCCGAATTTTCCTACTCCATGGTCGATATGCACCAGGAAATCGCCCAATTGAAAATCCTTTAACTCTTTGAGCGACAAGGCTATTTTGCCCGAACGCGCTTTTTCGGATTTCAAATTGTATTTATGGAAACGGTCGAACAGTTGATGGTCGGTAAATACGCAAATTTTTGTCGTATGGTCGATAAAACCCTCGTGCAGCGTTTGCAGGATGGGCGTAAAACGGATATTGTCGCCGCGATCTTCAAAAATCGATTCGAGGCGCTTGATTTGTTTTTCGTTGTCGCTCAGAATATATATTGCATAGTCTTTTTCCGTGTATTCCTTGAAGGAAGCGGCGACCAATTCAAAATTTTTGTGATACGAAAATTGCGGCTCGGTTTGAAAAGCAATTCCGTCATTCCGGCGCAAACCGAAATCCCCTGATGCGGGCGACAAATGTATTTTTTTATGATTGCATACAGCTTTCCGCAACTCTTCTTCCGGTGTTAATAACAATCGGATTTGTTCGAGCGAAGAAAAGGTTTCATCGTTGGTCAGGGTCGGTTCTTCGTTCCAAAGCGAGCGGAATTTATCAAACACCCAATCGGCGTTTCGGAAAACAAGGGCGGTCGATTCGGGAAGATACGAAAACAAAGTCGTATCCGCCGCATCCGATTGCGACGAAACGATAGAAAAGGCTTCAATTTTTTCCTTCGACAGTTGCGATTCTACATCGAAACTGCGGATGCTTTCCACTTCGTTTCCGAAAAAGTCGATGCGGAAAGGGTCTTCGTTGGCGTATGAAAACACGTCGATAATTGAGCCGCGCACGGCGTATTGTCCCGGTTCATAGACATAATCGACCCGCTCGAATCCGTAGGAATCCAAAACGTCTTCTACAAACAAACTGTCGATTTTTTCGTTGATATGAAGCGATAAGGTATTGTTTTTCAACGTATTATTTGAAACCACTTTTTCCGACAATGCTTCGGGATAAGTAACAATCAGCAAGGCTTGTTTCCGGTTGTGGTCTTGCAAGCGGTTCAAAACATCCATCCGCATGATTTCGTTGGCCGCATCTTTTTGTCCGTAGCGGATATTCCGTTTGAAGAGCGACGGGAAGAAAAGCGTTTGCTCGTCGCCCCAAATTTGGCGGCAATCGTGATAGAAATAGCCGGCTTCTTCCAAATCATTCAAAATACAGAGCATAGATTCGCCCTTCGATTGCGAAAAAACCGAAGCGCAAACCATACTTGCGGCGGAACCGGATAAACCTTTCAGACAAACATCCGCCGTTTTATTGTCCTTCAACCATAAGAGCAAAGCCTTCACGCCGGGGTTGGCGGCATAAAGGTTTTGCAGGGATAGATCTTTCAAAGCTTTCAAATTTGGGTGCAAAGATAATAAATTTAACCGACATTCACCTTTCATCGGCGCGGTAAAGGTGTAGAATTTATCGGGCAACGATTTTGAAATAAATTATTCTTTATCCAAGCCTTTGGTCGTTTCCGCCAACCGGATAAATTCCCGGCGATAACCTTGCTCGTCATTATCCAAAGCGGTTTTTGCCAAGGCGATTACCTTGTCATAATCGGCATTACCTTTCCAATCCGAACGAGTCAATATTTGGCCGAACATTGCAACCGCAGCCGCAAATCGAAAATCGGAAGAAACTTTGTTTTGCTTATCATCCCTTACTGCCAATTCAATTTTGCGACTGCTGTTTTCGTCCGGTTTTTTATAACGTAACTTGATGGTTAGTAGCTCGTTTGAACCTGTATAAACCGGTTTTTTCTTCTTTTCCGTTTGTTGGTATTTCAACGGGTCGATACTTCCGGCGGCATTGAACGGAATACCAGTCGGCACAATCTCGTAAAAAGCGGTTACATTGTGTCCCGCGCCCATATCGCCGGCGTCTTTGACGTCGTTGTTGAAATCTTCATCTTTCAGCAGACGGCTTTCGTAACCGATTAAGCGATAGGCTTGTACGAGTTCGGGATTGAACTCGATTTGCAGTTTGACATCTTTGGCGACGGTGTAAAGCGTGCCGCCAAATTCGCTGACCAAGATTTTGTTGGCTTCTTGCAGATTGTCGATATAGGCATGGTTTCCATTGCCTTTTTCAGCCAAAGTCTGCATCCGGTTGTCTTTGTAATTGCCCATGCCATAGCCTAATACGGTTAGGAATACGCCCGATTGACGTTCTTTTTCTATTAATTTTTCCAAATCCTTGGGAGAAGAAACGCCCAGGTTGAAATCGCCGTCGGTGCAGAGGATAATCCGGTTGTTGCCGTTTTTGATGAAATTCTTTTGTGCGATTTTGTAAGCTAAGCGAATGCCTTCTCCGCCCGCTGTGGAGCCGCCCGCCGACAAATTATTCAAGGCTTCGCGGATTTTTTGCTTGTCGCTTCCCGATGTGGACGGCAGCACTTCGCCCGCAGAACCGGCATAGACCACAATCGCCACACGGTCTTGCTCGCGTAAATTGTTGATTAAGAGTTTGAGCGACGATTTGACCAAATCCAAGCGCGTGGGGCCGAACATCGAACCCGAAACATCAACCAAAAACACCAAATTCGACGCCGGCAACTTATCGTCGGCTATCTCCTTGGCTTTGATGCCGATACGCAACAAACGATGCGCGACATTCCAGGAACATTCGCCGATCTCGGTCGAAATTTTGACCGGACTGTTGTCCGTCGGATTCGCGTAATCGTATGAAAAATAATTGATTAGCTCTTCGGTACGAATTGCATCGGCCGGCGGCATCTGCCCTTGATTGATGAAGCGGCGCATATTGCCGTAGGAAGCAGCATCCACATCAATCGAAAACGTCGAAAGCGGCGTTTCGGCGGCCGATTTGAATTGATTTTCGGTTTTAGCCGAATATTCTTCCGTTTCCATCTCTTGGATGGGATGGATGGACATAACACTGCCCGTAATCATCTTTTTGTCCGCTCTTCCATAACCCATTACAGAAACTTCGCTTAACGATAGATTTTCAGACTGTAAAACCATATCTGCCATTACGACTTCTTCTACCGCGATTTCCATCTCCTCGCTTTTTGCATTTATTTGCTTCGTCGAACATCCGACATACGCAAACAACATCCCTGCAACACTCAAAACCATCATGGCTTTCATTCCTTTCGATTTCATAAAATTGAATATTAAAATGTGAAACATAAATCTAAAAACTTTGCTTAATAGATGCAATCGGGATAAAAATTCCATAAATCCGCGGAAATTTTTTTACATTTGCACAAAAAATCGGATTTGTTCAAACGAAAAAACATACAACAATTGAACGACGAGGAACTTTTATCGCATTATAAAACTTCCGGAGAAACAACGTATTTCGGCGAGTTATACAATCGATACATTCCTCTGTTGTACGGAGTTAGTTTGAATTATTTGGAAGATGCAAGCAAAGCGGAAGACGCCGTGATGCAACTGTTTGAAGATCTTCTTCCGAAAATCGCACAATACGAAATAGCAGTCTTCCGGACTTGGATTTACACGGTCGTCAAAAATCATTGCTTGCAGATTTTACGGAAAGAAAAGCATCAAATTACAATGGAATTGAAAGCCGATTTTGTGGAATCCGACGAAATTGTGCATCTATTGGATGACGAAACGGACGATGACGAGCGAAGCGCCGTTTTGCAACAGTGTATCGAAAAACTTCCCGAACGGCAACGAACAACGATTGTCCGCTTTTTCATAGATGAGCAATCTTACGCGGAAGTCGCTGATACTACTGGATATAACTTAAGTCAAGTAAAAAGTTACATTCAAAACGGTAAACGGAATTTGAAGATTTGCATAGAAAAAAACAGTCGATGAATTTGAATCAATACATACGCGGACAGCGGAAAGGCAAGGAAATTAATCGCCTCGAAAAAGAAGCGATGCGTGATGCGTTTTTGGCCGATGCGATGAGCGGTTATGACAAAATCACGGATAATCATGAGCGGCGAATTGCTTCTTTGCGTAATCGTATCTTGTTGAAAACCAAACAGAAAAATCGTGCGTTGCCTTATTGGAGTATGGCGGCCGGCATCCTTCTTTTGCTTGGAATCGGCGGGTTGTTTTTCTTCCAAAATCCTGATTTTTACACTAAAAATCAAGGGATTGCGCTTGAAGAAGAAATACAATTCGAAATTCCGATTACAGATGAAAAGAAAATCAATGATTCGCAAGCACAACCGGTGCGGAAAAAATTAATTGCGCAGACCTGTGTTGTGAAAAAAGAGGACGTTTCGGATACGATGGAATTGTTAGAACTTGCAGAAAATCAAGAAATTACATCCGAATCCATAGTCGAATCAATCGATTTTCCGAGCGATACAAATGATACGATGTTGATGGCAATGCAAGAAAATGACAAAAAATTAGAAGAAGTTGTCGTCGTCGGTTATGGAAAAACAAAGAAATCGACGACCGGTTCTGTGGCGACGATTGAAGTTCCCAAGAAATACAAAGATTTCAAGGAGTATGTGAAAGAGGAAATGATTGCGCCGAGTGATGAAAACGGTAAGAAAATAAAAGGTAGAGTCAAACTTTCTTTTTCGACGGATGAAAACGGACGGGCTTATGGGATTGTTGTTGTAAAATCCTTGGCGCCGGCGGCGGATGTAGAGGCGGTTCGGTTGGTGGGTGGTTTTTTGGAATGGGGGAAAGGTGTTGAGGGAAAGGAGATCGAAGTGAAATTCAAATAACGGAGTGCATTTTCGGAGTTTTTTTGTGGGCAGTGATGGATTCGAACCACCGTAGGCGTAAGCCAGCTGAGTTACAGTCAGCCCCATTTGGCCACTCTGGTAACT
>JAISWY010000239.1 GCA_031270925.1 Candidatus Symbiothrix sp. | reverse complement strand
ATTCTAATTTCAATACGAATATGAAATCACAAATCAAATATATCTTTTTGCTTACGGGAATCCTGTTCTCGATTTCCTGTAACGACTTGCTGGATTTAAAGCCGATTACGGAAGAATTGGAAACCAATTATTACAAGAACGAACAGGAATGTTTCCAAGGTTTGGCTTCCGTTTACGATGTATTGCAATGGGGAGCCGTGGCCACTCCCGGCACCGGCGCGGCCAGTATTCCGTTTGAATGGATCAGCGAAATCATGAGCGACAAGTGTTATGCCGGCGGCGACAATGCCACCGACGGAGCCACGATGGAACACTTCAACCGCGGCACATTGAACGGCGATATTTCAAACGTGAAATCACTTTGGAAAAAATATTACACCGGCATTTATCGCGCCAACCTCTTGCTGGAAAAACTGCCGCAAGCCGAATTTACCAAAGCCGAAAACCGCACGCGCTTTGAAGCCGAATGTAAGTTTTTACGCGCATATTTCTATTTCGATTTGGTGCGCCTGTTCGAAAATATTCCGCTGGTTACCAAAACGCTTTCGAGCAAGGAATACAACCAATCGCAAGCTGCTCCCGCCGATGTGTATGTGCAAATCGCCCGCGACTTACAATTTGCCGGCAATCATTTGAACCCCTACAACGAATTGCCGGCCAATGAATTGGGACGGGTAACGAAAAGCGCCGCACAAGGATTATTGATGCGCGTTTGGCTTTATTATACAGGATATTACAATCAACCGCAATTGAGCGATATTACATTCTCCGATATTCTATCCCTTAGCGAAGATTTGATTAACCGTAGCGGACACGACTTGTTAAGCAATTACGCCGATTTGTTTTCGCCGAAAAACAAAAACAACAAGGAATCGCTTTTTGAAATCCAGTTTTCGGAAAAATCCTATTCGGGATGGGACAATGCCAATCGCGAAGTGGCCGACGGCAATCTTTCCGTACTATTGTGGTCGATGCGCCTCAACGCCGGCGACAAATCGAAATATGCCGACGGCTGGTCGTTCGCGCCCATCGCCATCGAATATTATCAAATGTTCAGCGATGTCGATGCCCGCAAAGCTGCTTCGTTTGTGGTACCGGCGGCTGAAGGAGTGAATTACCGCGCGGGTTATCAGGATGCGGGAATATTTCCACGAAAATGGGCGGCATTGAAAGAATACCAGTCGCCGAAAGGCGATGTTCGCGTGAATTATCCGTATAATCTTCCGGTTATCCGTTTTTCCGATGTGTTGCTGATGGCTTCCGAATTGAATTTGAAAACGGGCGGCGACCGGGCGAAAGCATTAACTTATTATGCCAAAGTTCGTCAGCGCGCCATGGGAGCTTCCGCGAATGTTCCGTCGGTCGATTTGGATTTGCTTTATACCGAGCGCGAATTGGAATTTGCGTGCGAAGGCCTCCGTTATTGGGATCTGATGCGGCGCGGATTGGATTACGCCAAGCAAAAAATCGACAAATCCGATCCGTCGGGAAAAGATATTTTTGTACGCCGTTTCAACTACGAAGCGAAAGGCTTGCTACCGATTCCGTCGTCCGAAATCATCAATACGAATTATACATTACATCAAAATAAAGGTTATTTATAATATGAAGAACTTATTTTTCTTTATCACAGTAATATGCTTGTTGGCCGCCTGTACGCCCGACAATCCGCAAATAGAAGATTTGGCCGATGCCGACGATCTTCGGATTAAAATATTCGACATGGAAGAAGACAACGCTTATATGCTCATAAACGGCTTGAAAGGCCAAATTCTTCCGCCGAAATGGGATTTTGGAAACGGCGAAACAGCCATCGGCGACACGGTTTTCGCGAAATATGCTTTTGCCGGAACCTATACGGTGGTAATGACCGGATTCGACGGCGCCAAAAACATCAGCGCAACGAAGAACATCAAGATTACGCAAGACAACATGGCCTTCGTGAGCGATCCGGTTTACCATTTCCTGACCGGCGGTTTGGAGATGGAAGAGGGTAAAACCTGGGTCTTGGACTCGTTACGCACCGGCCATGTCCGTTTGTGGAAACGCCAAACCGGTCAGGAATCCGACAATAAGAGACCGCCCTTGTTCTACGGCGGCGCGGGGATGTACGACGATGAAATTACGTTCAAGCTCCTTGGCGCCGAATGTCGCTACGAAAATCACGGACAATCGTTCAGCCATGGTGGAACCATCGACGGCGTGGAATTTTTCCGCATTGAGCAATTGAAGCAAATGGGCGCTATGAGTAGTTTCACGGCCGCTCCTGCTGCCATCGGCGACTATATCGTGAATTACACGCCCGAACAAAATCCGCAAAAATGGGCGATTAGCAAACGCACCGAAAAAGTGAACAACGAAGACAAGGATGTTTATTACCTGAAACTGACCGGCGGCGCGTATATGTTTTTCTATCGCGGCAATTCTCCGTCGGACGTCGAATATAAAATTGATTCCATCGGCGAAAATTATCTGCGCGTAATTCATTACGAAACATCTCCGGCTTCGCGCGCCACGGCGAGATGGGAAGATCATTACATCTTGGTTCCGAAAGGCTATCCGCTCGAAACGGAAGAACCGGCGACACCCGATCCTCCGAAAGAAGAAACGATTAACGAAAATTTTGAAGCGCCGGTAAAATCGCTCACCTTCCTCTATTTCGATGCGGCGCAGACCGGTTGGATGGGCTTGCCGTCGTATTCTGTGGTGCGGAACGTCAGTCAAACCGGCATCAATCCTTCCGATTCGATCGCCCGTTTTGTACGCGGAACCGGATACGACGAACTATTGAAAATCCTCCGCAGTTACACTTTCGATTTAGCTTCCAAGAATAAATTGAAGATGAAAGTGTATTTCCCTTCAACGAATAATTACCAGGGCGTGAATTTGAACCCGACGGTCGAAGTTAGCTTGGCCAACAGTAAAAACGCTTCGCAAGCTATTGCCGTTAAGTCATTTACACTTACAACGACCGATTTCAACAAATGGATGGAATTGACATTCGATTTCTCGGAATTTGCGGCGATAAGCGATTTCGATACGTGGACTATCCGGTTCGGCGGGCAATATCCCAAAGGAACCTTGGCCAGCCCCGGAGTATTCTATTTCGATGATTTGAATTTAACAAATTAAAATAAAATGATAAATAAAAAAAATCTTTTGCTGCTATTCCTAGCTTCGTCTTTCGGAACGGGCTTTGCACAAACGGCGCAAGGCTTGAACCCGTTGATTCAACAAGTTTACAATCGAACCAATATTTCTCTGAACGGTTATTGGAACTATTTCTCCGATCCGCTCGAAACCGGTTATTACGATTATCGCCGCCGTCCGACTCCCGACGGGTTTTTCAAAGATCATGAAGCCGATAACATCAAAACATTCAAGGAATACGATTTCAATTCTTCTCCCGTGATGAGCATTCCGGGCGATTGGAACACACATTCGGATAATTTATTCTTATACGAAGGTACGATTTGGTTCAAACGCGAATTTTTGTACGAGCCGACCGATAAAACCGTTTATCTCTATTTCGGCGCCATCAATTACGATTCGAAAATCTATTTGAATGGGAAAAAAGTCGGCGAACACGAAGGCGGTTATACGCCCTTCAATTTCGACGTAACGGCTTTACTTCAAAAGGGAAAAAACAAATTGATAGTGAAAGTGGACAACAAACGCCGCGCCGACGCCGTGCCGACCAATAATTTCGACTGGTTCAATTACGGCGGAATCACACGCGATGTGATGCTGGTGGAATTGCCTCAAACTTTCATTCAATCCTATCGCGTGCAATTACGGAAAGGCGCAAACAATGTGATTGCCGCCCAAATCCAACTTTCGGGAAACAAGAAAATCCAACAGGTAAAAATCGAAATCCCCGAACTAAAAATCAATCAAACACTGACAACCGACTCCGAAGGACGCGCCAATACTCAACTCTCAATTCTCGACTCTTCAT
>JAISWY010000236.1 GCA_031270925.1 Candidatus Symbiothrix sp. | reverse complement strand
CGAAACTTTCATAAAAGTCTTTACTTCTTTCCGGTCTAATCCATGTCCGAAAAGAAACATCAATTTGGCGACGGCGGCTTCGGTAGTGATGTCGTAACCCGAAATCACGCCGATATTTTTTAGACCGCGGCCACATTCGTAACGACTCATATCGACCGAACCGGATGCGCATTGCGTTACGTTAACGACTACAATTCCTTTATTTACAGCTTCTTCGATAATATCCAAGAACCATCGTTCGGTGGGTGCGTTGCCGGCGCCATAAGTTTCCAGCACGATTCCTTTTAGATGTGGAATTTCGATCATCGCTTTCAACACTTTTTCGGAAATACCGGGAAAAAGTTTGATAATCGCAATATTCGAATCCAATGCAAAATGGAATTTCGGTTTGCGGTTGTACAAGGGATGATGAATCAAATCGTGGCGGTAGCGAATATTGGTTCCTGCTTCGGCCAGAACAGGAAAATTTAATGAGTTGAATGCCTTAAAGTTAGCCGCATTGATTTTGGTGGTACGATTGCCGCGCATCAACAAATTCTGAAAGAAAATGCAGACTTCGGTAACAAAGGCTTTGCCTTCGGGATCTTTATCGACGGCGATTTCTAAGGAGGTAATCAGGTTTTCTTTGCCGTCGGTACGGATTTTCCCGATGGGTAATTGCGAACCCGTAAGGATAACCGGTTTATCCAGATTTTCGAGCATAAAACTCAGAGCGGAAGCCGAGTATGCCATCGTATCGGTTCCGTGAAGAATCACAAAGCCGTCGTATTTATTGTAATTATCTTCGATAATCCACACAATTTTCTTCCATTTTTCGGGACTCATATCCGAAGAATCGATAAACTCGTCGAACTGGTAGCTGTCGATTTTGAATTTCAACCGTTTCAGTTCGGGAACATATTCTTGCAGATGGTGGAAATCGTATGTTTTTAGAGCGCCGGTTTCCGGGTCTTCTATCATTCCAATAGTTCCGCCTGTGTAAATAACAAGCACGGAAGCATTTAAATCTAACATATTGTTATACTGAAAAACCTTGCAAAGTTAGTGATTTTATCCGAAAAGTATGTTTTTTTAATTAAAAAATCCTAACTTTGCGACCACAAAAACTATATTGATATGAGTGCAATTAAAACTGTAACGGAATCCGCAGAAGCAAAAATGATTCAATCGCTGGCTCATTTGGAAGAATCGCTGTCGCGTATTCGCGCAGGAAAAGCCAATGTGCATATTTTGGACAATGTGAAGGTGCAATATTACGGAAGTATGGTTCCTCTCTCGAATGTCGCTACCGTTTCTACGCCCGATGCCAAAACGATTACGATTTTAGCTTGGGAAAAAAACATGATGAAAGTCATCGAAAAGGCGATTTTGGATTCAGATGTGGGCATTACGCCTGAAAACAACGGCGAAATTATCCGCTTGGGTATTCCTCCTTTGACCGAAGAACGTCGCAAACAATTAGTTAAACAATCGAAAGCGGAAGCCGAAAATTCAAAAATCGGTGTTCGCAATGCCCGTCGCGACGCCATCGAAGCATCGAAAAAAGCCGTCAAGGGCGGTGTTTCGGAAGATGAAGGGAAGGAAACCGAAGAAGCCGTTCAAAAAATCCACGACAAATACCTGAAAAAAGTGGATGAAGTGTTGGCTGCCAAAGAAAAAGAAATAATGACTGTTTAAATTGAAAGGTTTAGTCGTCAAAAACACCGGCAGTTGGTATCAAATTCATACGGAAAATAACCGTTTGGTTGAAGCCAAGTTAAAAGGAAGTTTCCGTTTGAAGGGGATACAAAGCACCAATCCGATAACGGTGGGCGACCGGGTTTCAATCGAAGAATCGACCGATGGCGCCGCTCTGATTCACGAAATCGAAGAACGGAAAAATTACATCATCCGCCGCGCATCGAACCTGTCGAAACAGTCGCATATCTTGGCTGCAAATATCGACCAGGCGTTTTTGCTGGTTACAGTCAATTTTCCGGTTACGACAACGACGTTTATCGACCGTTTTTTGGCGACAACTGAGGCTTACCAAATTCCAACCTCCATGGTTTTCAATAAGATAGACCGTTACGATGCCGAGGATAACGAATATTTGGACGGATTGATTCGGCTTTACGAAACCATTGGTTACAAATGTTATCGTCTATCGGCATTGGAAGATAAGGATATTTCATTTATGTACAATCTGTTACGCGATAAAATCACATTGTTTTCCGGACATTCGGGCGTAGGCAAATCAACGCTTATCAACCGTTTAATTCCCGATGCGCAACAAAAAACGCAGTCCATTTCGAAATACCACAACAAGGGGATGCACACGACCACTTTTTCGGAGATGATTGCCTTGCCCGACAAGGGTTACATCATCGACACGCCCGGAATCAAGGGTTTTGGTGTTTTTGATATGAGCGGCGTGGAGATTTCGCATTATTTCCCCGAAATTTTCCGCTTTTCGCACGATTGCAAATACAACAATTGCACGCATCGGACGGAACCGGATTGCGCCGTGAGACAAGCACTTGAAAATCACTATATTAGCGAATCGCGTTACCGGAGTTATTTGAGTATTATAGAAGATAAAAATGATAGTAAATACAGAGAAGCCTTTTAAAATCCCGAAAAAACTCATCTTGCAGGAAATTCAAGACGATTTTTTCATTTTGCTGGGATTGTGTTTGTATGCTTTCGGATGGACGGGTTTTCTGTTGCCCGCCGGCATCACAACCGGAGGAGTAACCGGTATCGCCGCCCTCGTCTATTTTTCATCGGGCATACCGGTCGCCGTAATTTATTTTTGCATCAATGTTGTTCTGTTGGCGTTTTCGATTAAGATTTTCGGTTTCAAATTCAGTCTGCGAACCATCGGAAGCGTACTTGTGCTGACTTTCCTGCTGACTTTGCTGCAAAGTCTAATCAAAGAACCCTTAGTTAAAAATCAACCGTTTATGGATTGCATTTTGGGCGGACTATTGTGCGGTTCGGGCATCGGATTGGTGTTCAGTTTCAAGGGAAGTACCGGCGGAACCGATATCTTGGCCTTGATAATCAACAAATATCGTCATATTTCCATTGGTCGAGCCTTGTTGATATGCGATGTGGCGATTATTCTTTCGTCGTATTTCATTTTCCAAAGTGTCGAAAAAATTGTGTATGGGATGGTTGTTTTGGGTGTATCGTCTTACACGGTTGATATGGTGTTGAACGGATCACGTCAATCGGTGCAATTCCTGATTTTTTCGAATAAATACGAGGAAGTGGCCAATGCCATCAATCAACAAGTGCATCGCGGTTGTACGTTGCTTGACGGAACCGGTTGGTATTCCAAAAATCCCACAAAAGTGATCGTTGTGTTGGCGAAGAAAAATGAAGCTGTTACAATTTTCCGATTAATAAATATGATTGACCCGAATGCGTTTATTTCGCAGAGTTCGGTTATTGGTGTTTATGGGGAGGGTTTTGAGCAAATAAAGACTTGATGTTGCCTGTTGAGATTGCCATCTCACAAAAAACAATTACTTTTGTAACAATTTGTCAAACACATTGATGCTAAATACACAACAAAATACACAGTCATCGCCCCAGGTAATGGGCATTCTCAACATCACGCCCGATTCGTTTTTTTCGAGCAGCCGGAAGCAAACCGAACGGGAAATCGCCGAACGGACACTGCAAATCGTGAACGAAGGAGCCGAAATCATCGACGTCGGCGGCTATTCATCGCGCCCAAACGCCGCTTTCGTTTCGCCCGAAGAAGAATGGAAACGCTTGCAATCCGGTTTGAAAATCCTTTTTCGCGAAATACCGGATGCGACGGTTTCGATTGATACCTTCCGATCGGATGTAGCTCGCCGTTGCATCGAACAGTTTGGAAAATTGACTATCAATGATATTTCCGGCGGACAAATCGATGAAAAAATGTTCGATACGGTCGCCGAATTTCAAGTTCCGTATATTCTGATGCATAGTCGGGGAACGCCGCAAACGATGATGCAAAACACGCATTACGATGATCCGGTGGGCGAAATACTGCAATATTTTTCCGATAAAATTCAAATTTTGGAACAAAAAGGGCTTAGGGATATTACTATCGATCCGGGCTTCGGATTCAGTAAAACGACTCAACAAAATTATGCTGTTTTAGCTGATTTGGAGAAATTTCAGGTATTGAATCGACCGATTCTGGTGGGATTTTCCCGCAAAACGATGATTCGCGAAATACTTCATGTCTCGTCGGAAGAAGCCTTGAATGGCACAACAGCCTTGAATATGGCTGCGCTGATTAAAGGCGCTTCGGTTTTGCGCGTTCACGATGTAAAAGAAGCCGTAGAAACGGTAAAACTCTATAAATCAATTTACTATGTTTGCTGATTTCGGTATAAAAGATGCAATAGACATCCTTTTGGTTGCTTTTTTCTTCTACGAAACTTATTTGTTGATGAAAAAAACAGGGACAACCACTATTTTCTTTGGCATCCTCATATTCGTATTCCTTTGGATATTAACAACTAAGGTGTTTGAAATGCGGATGATTGGCGGAATTTTGGATAAATTCATCAACGTCGGTTTTATTCTTCTGATAGTGGTTTTTCAACGCGAAATTCGCGAATTTTTACAGGATTTCGGGAATAATAAAGGCATCAAATGGATTATTAAACTCTTGAAACCGAAGCAGCGCAACGAGGTGGAAGAAAGCGTTTCCTTTATCATGCCGATTATTTTGGCGACCATCAATATGGCCAAACGGAAAGAAGGAGCGTTAATCGTCATCCAACAGGAAATGCCTTTGAACAGCTATATCAAAACCGGTGAAGAAATCAATGCTAATATTTCCACACGCTTAATCGAAAATATCTTTTTCAAAAACAGTCCGCTACACGATGGCGCGATGATTATTGCGAATCGGCGAATCAAAGCGGCCGGCTGCATTTTGCCTGTTTCGCAACGGCAGGATATTCCGAAGCGTTTCGGTTTGCGGCACCGCTCTGCCTTGGGATTGGCCGAACAAACCGACGCTAAAATTATCATCGTTTCAGAAGAGACCGGCAAAATTTCCTTGACACACAATGGAGAAATTTTCGTCAACGTTTCTACGGAAGAATTGCAACAGAAGTTGATGGGAAGCAACTGAAACGCCCGACGTCATATTTTTGTTATTTCATTTTAACAAGTTTGTCAAATATTGTGCGTAGTTTTGCGCCATTAAAATTAAACAAACAATTGATGAAACGCTTTTTTGAACGCCTTGTCGAGTCGATACTCACGGTCAGCGGAACTATCACAACACTGATAATTCTTTTAATGGTCATTTTCCTGTTCAAAGAAGGATTGGGTTTTTTTCGCAATTCCAATATTGAAAAAGCTTACAGTTTGGCCGTCAATTCCGAAAATCCGGTTAATGAATTGTCGTCTAAGCAAATAAAACTGATTTTCGATTACGAGATTACCCATTGGAATGAAGTCGGCGGTAGTGATGAAGAAATTGTTCCTTTCCGATTGGACGAAATTTTCAGCCGCTATTCGGATGAAGAATTAGGCGAAGACTACGAATATCTACCCGAAAAATTAAACGAAGTGATTGAGGAAACGCCGGGCATCGTCGCTTTTATTCCGACACAATATTTGCCTGAAAATCAATCCGGTAAACCCATTCAATCCAATGTGTTAAAAACGGATAATTTGAGCTTTTCCGATTTTTTTCAAGGAACAGAGTGGTTGCCGACCGCCACACCCGCACCACAATTCGGATTGATGCCCTTGTTGATGGGAACGTTGTGGGTTAGTTTGTTTGCTATTTTAATCGCATTGCCCTTGGGATTGGGCGTTGCCGTTTATCTCTCGGAATTGGCCGGAAAACGCATGCGGCAATTTTTGAAACCGACTATCGAACTTTTGGCCGGTATTCCTTCGGTGGTTTACGGATTTTTCGGATTGGTGGTTTTAGCGCCGTTCGTACAAAATTTGTTGCATCTGCCGGTCGGCGAAACGGCTTTTACCGGCAGTTTGGTTTTAGCGATTATGGCCTTGCCGACGATTATTACTATCGCAGAAGACGCTATGCAAAATACACCGCAAGCGATGCGTGAAGCCAGTTTGGGATTGGGCGCCAATCATTGGCAGACGATTTATCGCGTGGTTATACCCTACTCCGCTTCGGGAATTTCGGCCGCTGTGGTATTGGGTATCGGTCGCGCTATCGGCGAAACGATGGCAGTTTTGATGGTTACGGGCAATGCGGCGGTTATTCCTCATTCTCTATTTGAGCCGGTGCGAACGATTCCGGCGACGATTGCAGCCGAATTGGGCGAAGCTCCGGCCGGCGGTTCGCATTATCAAGCACTATTCCTCTTGGCTTGCATCCTTTTCGTAATTACAATGATTATCAGTATTTCGGCGGAAATGATTTCCAAACGGCAACCGAAAGGTCTTTAATATCTTCTGTCCCAACGTTTTGCTTCCCAAATCAACAGGGCATCTTTGCGTGCTAAGCCCCAATGATAACCACCCAATCCGCCGGACTCGCGGACGACCCGATGACAGGGAACCAAAATCGACACGGGATTGCTGCCGACAGCCGTTCCCACCGCACGCACAGCTTTCGGACGGCCGATTAGTTTGGCTATTTCACCGTAAGTCATGATATAACCGCAAGGGATTTTGAGTAAGGCTTTCCAGACGTCCAATTGAAATTTTGTTCCTTTCAGATGCAAGGGAATTATCGGTATATTACTCACTTCTTCCGAAAAGAACAACAAGGCATTTTGTTGAAAACCATCAGACTGGTGCAAATATTGCGCTTTCGGGAGTTTTGCTTTCAGAATAGCAACAGCCTCGGTTTCGTCATCCACAAAAGCCATATAATAAAGGCCTTTGAGCGTCGCGGACGTGATAATTTTTCCAAAAAGCGTATCGACAAGATCGTAATGAATCGTCAAGTCGGCGCCGCCGTTTTTGTATTCGTCGGAAGTCATTTCCTCGATACGAGTGAAAATTGCGTTTGTTTCCATATTATTTAAAATTTATTTTGTAAACCGGTTTGCATTGGGGAGTCTTCTCGTTTACATAATCCACGGCGCCACAGTCTTTGAATCGCAAAATCAGTTTGTTGACGAAACCCAATCACATCGTAGCTGGAAATGCTGTTGTCAACCGAAACTTTGCTGAACGACGCCGGATGATAGAAATTGTTCCGGTCGTCCTTTAAATCCGTCCGTAATGGAACTTGCATGATGTTTTTCATTTTGGATAGCAAATTTACGGTTATTTTTTTATCCGGCAAAATTTTTGGACTAATCTATATTAATTGGTTAATTCTTTTTTTGAGGCGCTATAAGTTTTTCAAATCGCCGCCGTGAACAAGAGACTGAACTCTGCAAGCGAAGGGCTGAAAGCCTGTAAATCAATAGCGCAGGGCAACGCCCCCCGCTCGGCGTAGGCTCTGCCTACGTCGGCTTAAAAGCATGTCTCCAGACATGCCGCAAGCGAGGACGCTTGCTTTTAACTCGACGAAGGCTGGAGCCTTCGCCGAGCGAGGGTTG
>JAISWY010000162.1 GCA_031270925.1 Candidatus Symbiothrix sp. | reverse complement strand
ATGAGTAAATGTGCGCCTGTAATTTTATAAATCAAACCGCCTTTAATCGAACGATCGAAAAATGAGTGCGTCTTTCCTTTTCCGAAAGAATTTTCGGGAGCGCGACCGTTTTTCATATTGCCGTAGCGATAGAACGATGTGTAACCCAATTTTAAACCATAATAAAAATCAAATTTATTGTAGCGATGAGTGTTTTGAATCCACGCATGAGCTTTATTCACATGAATATCGTAATCGTATCCGAAACGATCGCCTTTAGCTACCTGGCGATTGGGATGATTTAAGTCGTTCTGCCCGAAAGTTCCTTTATCCACATTGGCGTTTTGTTCCGCATCTCGATCGGCAAAGGGGTCGGTATCTACAAAATATGTTCCGCCCAACAAGTCGCTAATGGTTTTGTAGTGCATTCCTTTTGTCATACTGCCATCGATACCTGCGACCAATTCTATTTTATTTATTTGTTTGTTGAAAACCGAACTGAGTGAAATTACTTGTTGATCGTTATGACGTTCTTCTACGATATAATCCGCTTCTCCGCCTTGATTCCTATTGGTTTCATACATTTTATTCCAATCGACTTGTGTTATGGACTGGTCGTTTTGTTGCCACAACCGGGTAGTTACATTGTAGTTGTATTGATTATCGTAAGCTACTTTTTCCCCATACGCATCTTCAACCCAGATAAATTTATAACTGGGCAATTTCCGATAATAATCCGGTCGCGGATCATAAGCATCTTTGCGGTTCAAAGCTGTTCCCCCATACAAAGTATATTTATATCCCAAATTAGTGGTCAATTTCGTATTACGATCGATTTCAAACTTATGCGAAAAAATGGCAGTGGGTTCATAAGCGGTAATGATGCGCGAATTACGTTTTTTCCCGTTTTGCCATCCCCAGTAAGAATTATAATAATGATTGTCTAATAAATCCATGGTTTCCTGTACATTGGGCGATGATTGTGCGCGTTGTGTAGGCGAACCGAAAGTGGTCAATGAAAAACGGTGCTGCGGATTCAATACTTTTTCGATGGCAAACAAATAACCCAAACTGTTGTAAAATGTTCCTTCGATAAATCCCTCATCGGCCCAACGGTAGCCTAATGAACCGGTTACCGCCCATCCGTTGTCCATCAATCCGGTGGAATAAGTAGCCATTCCGCGCGCTTTGTAATTGCGATTGGTGTAGGCTATGCTGACTCGTCCACCCGGCGCATAAGAAGCCGCCGAAGTATTAATGTTGCTATATCCGCCGATTTGCCCGAAAGCGAAAGTCGATGGCGTGAACCAGTTAATATTGTCTTTGTTGCGTGTGGCATCGTTCAAACCGCCAATCAAGCCGTAACTGAAACCGCCGCGTTCGGGATCGTTGAAATTGATACCATTAATATATACTTCGGAATAGCGGTTGTCATATCCACGCAGTTTGAAGCGCACAGCCGAAAAATTGTAAGCGGTATTGTTGATATACACATCGTTCGAAGGAATCAACATTGCAGAGATGTTAAAATCGCCCATCTCCGATTCGTCGCCCAAGGCTTCTTCTTCGATAAGCACTATGTCCTCGTTCGACTGACTGAGAAAAATGGGATACATATTTATTGTTCCCATTTTGTTAGGCTGCAAAGCGACAATCGTTACCGGAAACTCGATGGTTTGCAAACCATCGGCCGATAAAACCACTTCCACAAAACCGGGTGTTAGATTTTCCAACACGAAAGAGCCATTGGAATCGGTTATTGTACTTGCTTCCCTGCCTTTCACTTGTACAGATACGCCCGCTTGTACTTGATTCGTACCGACATTGAATACAACTCCTTCTAAAGTAGTATGTTGAGCAAAAACAGCGCCGCTCATACAAAGAAGGAAAAAGAAAAAACATTTTTGCATACAATTAATTTTTATAATATTCACCAAAAGTATGCAAAAATTTTGCAACTAACAAAAATTTTTTCGTATTTTTGATGCAAAAATATGAAAATTTATCAACAATTATCGGTTCGTTTTCAATTTGTAAAATATAAAATATGAAATGTTTAAATTTGTTTATTTTTAGTCTGATTTTCGGATTAAGTGCAACTTTCGCTCAAAACGTAGCGAATGAGTCAAAATCGAAAAAAATGTTAATGCCCTACGCGCTTGCATTTTACAATCTCGAGAATTTGTTCGACACCATCAATTCCAATGGTACTTACGATTTGGAATACTCTCCTCAGGGTGTAAAAAAGTGGAATACCGATAAGTATTCCCGCAAAATCAACAACATGGCTTACGCTTTGAGCAAATTAGGAAAAGAAATTTGTCCGGCGGGGCCGACTATTATCGGCGTTTCGGAAATCGAAAACCGGAAGGTATTGGAAGATTTGGTTAAAACCGGCGATTTGGCGAAACAGAATCTACAAATTGTGCATTACGATTCTCCCGATTTGCGAGGCGTGGATGTGGCTTTGCTTTACAATCCGGCTTTTTTTCAAGTGCAATCGTCGCGTTCGTTCCGTTTGGAAGTGCAGGGAGAACCGAATTTCAAAACGCGCGACCCCTTGTTAGTCAGCGGATTAATGGATGGTGAACGCTTTCATATTATTGTGAATCACTGGCCGTCGCGCAGTAGAGGTGAATTGCAATCGCGACCTTTGCGAGTAGCCGCTGCTCAATTGAACAAATCCATTGCCGATTCGTTGCGGAAAGTTGAACCCGATTCTAAAATCATCATCATGGGCGACTTGAACGACGATCCCACCGATGTTAGCCTGTTGAAAGAATTGGACGCCAAACCCAAACGCCAACAAGCTTCGGAAAACGATTTATTCAATCCGATGGCCGAAATTTTCGCCAAAGGCGTCGGTACTTTGGGTTACAACGGCAAATGGAACTTATTCGACCAGATTATTATTTCGGGAAACTTATTGGGAAGCGACCGCACAACTTTCAAGTTCTGGAAAGCGGAAGTGTTTAATCCCGATTTTTTGATTGCGAAAGAAGGCCAATACAAAGGGCATCCCTTGCGGACACACAGCGGAAATGTATTCTTGAATGGATATAGCGACCATTTCCCGGTATTGGTTTATTTTGTGAAGTATGCAGAATAATCTCTAATGCCCAAAGTAAAACCCCGATAACATCGCTGCTATCGGGGTTTTATTTATAGTTTAAAAATCTTATTTTTTTTCTCTCGGACCACGACGGTTCCTTCTGTCGCCGCGTTCACCACCTCTATCTCCACGTTCTCCGCGGTGGCCTCTGTCGCCGCCACGTTCGCCTCCACTTCTGTCGCTACGACCGCCTCTATCGCTTCTTTCTCCGCGACCGCCGGTTTCCTTAGCAACTGCAAATTGCGGAGCCAAATCGCGTTTGCCGTATATTTCACCGCGGCAAATCCACACTTTGATACCGAGCAATCCTACTTTCGTAAGCGCTTCGCCCAAAGCATAGTCGATGTCGGCACGTAAAGTGTGCAAGGGAGTACGACCTTCTTTGTACATTTCGGAACGAGCCATTTCAGCGCCGTTCAAACGACCGGAGATTTGCACTTTGATACCTTCGGCGCCCATACGCATTGTAGAAGCAATGGCTGTCTTAATCGCGCGGCGATAAGCCATTTTGCCTTCCAATTGACGGGCAATATTGTTGGCAACAATCGTAGCATCCAATTCGGGACGTTTCACTTCAAAGATATTGATTTGAATTTCCTTGTCGGTAATTTTCTTCAATTCTTCTTTCAACTTATCTACTTCGGTACCGCCTTTACCGATAATAACGCCCGGGCGAGCGGTACATACGGTAATGGTTACTAATTTCAAGGTGCGCTCAATAACAATACGAGATACACTTGCTTTGGCAAGACGGGCATTCAAATATTTGCGAATCTTGCTGTCTTCATACAAAGTATCGCCATAATTATTGCCGCCATACCAGTTGGAGTCCCATCCGCGGATGATTCCCAAACGATTACTTATCGGATTTACTTTTTGTCCCATTGAGCAATTAATTTTGTATTTCGTTGTTTTTTGTATCCACAAACAGAGTTACGTGATTCGAACGTTTACGAACCCGATAGCCACGGCCTTGAGGAGCCGGACGCATCCGTTTCAACATTGCTGCGGAATCTACGCTGACACTTGTTACATATAACTCTCCATTCTCTGCCAGACGGCCTGTTTTTTGTTCCCAATTGGCGATTGCTGATTTGAGCAATTTTTCCACTTTGGCAGCAGCCTCTTTGTTTGAAAATTTCAGAACGCCCAATGCACGGAAAGCTTCCATGCCGCGAATCATGTCGGCCACAAGGCGCATTTTCCGGGGAGAAGTCGGCACATTGTTCAATTTGGCGAAATATTCTGTTCTACGAGCTTCTTTTCTCGCTTCTGCGGTGTTATGTTTTCTTTTACCCATAATTTAATTACTTTTTCTTGTTACCGGCATGACCACGGAATTGGCGGGTGGGAGAAAATTCGCCCAATTTATGACCAACCATGTTTTCCGTAATATACACAGGAATAAATTTATTACCATTGTGAACTGCCACAGTATGCCCAACAAAATCAGGAGAAATCATTGAAGCTCTTGCCCATGTTTTAATGACCGCTTTCTTGCCGGATTCATTCATCGTAAGAATCTTTTTTTCAAGCTTAATATTAATATACGGGCCTTTTTTTAGTGAACGAC
>JAISWY010000078.1 GCA_031270925.1 Candidatus Symbiothrix sp. | reverse complement strand
TCGGATCGGAATTGGTATCCACCATCGCGAACACCGGAATACCCAGTCGGTTAGCTTCCGCAACAGCGATGTGTTCTTTCATCACATCCACTATGAAAAGAGCAGATGGAAGGCGAACCAAGTCGGCAATCGAACCCAAGTTTTTTTCCAATTTGGCGCGTTGGCGAGTAATTTGCAATTTTTCGCGTTTCGACAATTGGTCAAAGGTACCGTCTTTTGCCATTTTATCGATGGTCGTCATCTTTTTAATGGCTTTACGAATGGTTGGGAAGTTGGTGAGCATACCGCCCGGCCAACGTTCTACCACGTATGGCATTCCGGCCGAAGTCGCTTTGTCGATTACAACTTGCTTGGCTTGTTTTTTCGTAGCTACAAACAAGACTTTGCGGCCCGATTTTGCGATTTGTTTCAATGCGGCAGCCGCTTCGTCGATTTTAGCTACCGTTTTATGTAAGTCGATGATATGGATACCGTTACGTTCCATAAAGATGTAGGGAGCCATCGCGGGATTCCATTTCCGTTTCAAGTGTCCGAAGTGCGAACCGGCTTCCAATAATTGATCAAATGTTACTCTTGACATTTTTTTAATTTAAATTGTTTACATTCTTAATAATTCAATCTATAGGTAGCTATTCTATACCTTATAATATTATATGGAATAAGTCCTACCGATTTAGATGCTAAACTCGTTGTTACGATTAACGTTTCGAGAATTGGAAACGTTTACGTGCTTTGGGACGTCCCGGTTTTTTCCGTTCAACTTCGCGCGGGTCACGGGTCATAAAGCCTTCCGAACGTAATGCGGGTTTGATTTCGGGGTTGATTTTAACCAGTGCGCGAGCTATTCCCAAGCGGGCTGCTTCCGATTGTCCTTTGTATCCGCCGCCTTGCAAATTGATGGTAATATCGTATTGTTCCACTACTCCTAATTTGTTAAGCGGTTGTTTCACAACATATTGCAGGATCGAAGAAGGAAAATAAGTTTCCAACTCCCGCTTATTGATTTGGATTTTTCCGGATCCTTCTTTTACGTAAACACGCGCTACAGCGGCTTTACGTCTTCCTAATGCGTTTGTTACTTCTGCCATTTTATTTGAGTAAATTAATATCGATTGATTTGGGTTGTTGCGCTTCGTGCTTGTGCACAATGCCGTCATATACATATAAATTGGAAAGCAATTTGGCGCCCAATTTGTTTTTGGGCAACATTCCTTTTACCACTTTACGGATGTAACGGTCGGAACTTTTCTTGAAAAGCGTTTCCGGCGTATTTTCTCTTTGACCTCCGGGATAACCGGTGTAGGAAAGATAAATACGGTCTGTCCATTTATTACCTGTTAAAACTACTTTATCGGCATTGATAATAATCACATTATCGCCACAATCCACGTGGGGAGTAAAATTGGGTTTATACTTTCCCCGAAGAAGTTTAGCTACTTTAGAAGCCAAACGACCGGCGTGTTGCCCCGCGGCATCCACCACCACCCATTCTTTGTTTACAGTTGCACTATTTGCGGAAATAGTTTTGTAACTTAACGTATCCACTTGCGTTTAATTTGTTTGATAATTAATAAATTTCCCCGATTTTTCCCCCTTTGACGATATGTATCTTTGGAATAAAAAGGTCAAAATCAAAGACTTACATTTTTTTGAACAATAATCGGCCTGCAAAGATACAACAAATCTTTAAAAAACAAAAAAGTTACCTCAAAAATGAAGCAACTTTTCTTTTTTAAATTGCTATTGCCCAAAATTATTCGGCAACCGGAGCAACTTCTTCTACAACAACTGTAGTATCGACAGCAGGAGCTTCTTCTACAACAGCTTCGATTGTTTCTTCCGGAACAACAACTTCTTCAGCAGGAGCAGCTTTTTTGCAAGCGCTCAAACCAACAACAGCAGCAACAGCAGCAAATAACACTAACTTTTTCATTTTGATAAAAATTAAAACAGTTTTTAATAATATATTTAAAATTTCCCTCATTGGAAATCCGCGACAAAGGTAAATATTATTTTGATATGTTATGCAACATTTTTTAATTATTTTGGGGTTTTTTATGAAATAATTTTTAAATCCCTCTTATTTTAGCGTTTAATCTTACGATAAATACAAAAATTTAGGTTTTAGATTAAAAAAGTGTCGATTTATTTTGCAGTTTTACAGAAAATGGTTAATTTTGGCCCGGAAATTCGCGTAAAGCGAAAAACAGCTTATGATTATCAATTTTATACAACGTTTTTACTATTAATTTAAAGACAAATGAAAAATTTATTTTTATCAGCAGTATTACTGCTTGTTACTATTGGCTTAAATGCTCAAAGTAAATTGGCTGTCGAAAACCAATATCCGGGCGACGAAAAAGCCCAAAAGGTTTATCAAACGGCAGTTGAAAAACAATCGAACGACAAAACATCGGCTTTAAGGACCACATGGGTAGCGAATCGTCCGAGTGACAATTGGTTTATATCTGCAAAAGTAGGTATGGGTGGCGAAATCAGCAAAGACAATGTTAATGTTTGGGCGCCTTGGGAATGGTTTAGCGATCGTAATGGTTATTGGCATCCTGCAGCAGGTATTGCAGTGGGTAAATGGTTGTCGCCTGTTTGGGGACTTCGTTTAGATTTGGATTATGGTCACACGCAAAGTTTCGATGAAGATGGCTTTTCCAATGGAGGTTCCAAACATTCTGCAATTACGGCAAACTTCTTGATTAACTTAAAAAATTTCTTTGGAACTTACAATCCCAAAGCGTTTTTTAATCCGGTATTGAATTTTGGTGTCGGTACATTGCACACTGCTTTTCCCGATGCTTCCTCTGCCGGTTGGCTTCCATTCGTAGATGGTTATTTTAATGTAGCTGAAAAAGCCGGCTTGCAATTTAATTTCCGTTTGAGCGATACATGGAATTTGTATATAGATGGTCAATTGTGGGCGCTTCCTGCAAATTTCGACAATCAATTAAACCGTGCAACCTCAACTTTCGGTAATGTCGATTTATTGACGATAGGAACGTTGGGCGTTACTTATAGCTTTGGCGGCAACAGATTCATCAAGACTCCGTTATATGATCAAAACGAAATTGATGCGTTGAACAAAGAAATCAATGATTTGCGCAACCGTAAACCGTATGATCAAGCCGAAGTAGATGCTTTGAAGAAAGAAATCAACGATTTGAAAAAACGTCCCGAAAAACAATGCCCTCCCGCAGCAGTTGAAACTAACTTCCAAAATGTATTCTTTACCATCGGTAGCGACAAAGTTCGTGATAGCCAATTGGTAAATGTTGCTATCGCTGCCGAATTTTTGATCAGCCATCCGGACTCTAAATTGCAAATCGAAGGTTATGCCGATTCTGCTACCGGTACTGCTAAATTAAATCAAAAATTATCGGAAAAACGCGCTGCTTCTGTTGCTAAACTTTTGGTTGATAAATTTGGTATTGCAAAAGATCGCATCACTACCCAAGGCTTTGGTGGCACCGACAAATTCGGTCCGAATGTTGATCAAAATCGTGTAGCGCTTTTCATTAAATAAACGAATAGCATCTAAATACAAAAATAGGGTTGCCTATAATGCGGCAACCCCTGTTTTTTTTTGAAATACACCCATTTGAAAGGCTGTTTTTGTGGGTCACCTGCAAAACCCTGGGTTTAGGGGCTGAATCTTTTTTTGGGGTGTTATTGTTGTAAAATCAGATGTCTCGACTTCGCTACGCTACGCTCGACATGACGCGCTTCCATGGTGAGTGAGCCGGAATATCCATCCACTTGTTAATAGATATATTCAACCCACTTCGGGGTTGAGGGGAGAGTGGTTATTTCTCTCTATCCCCCAATCGCTTCGCTTCATTGGGGGTTATTCATATTCAGACCTGCGGTCTGTCGCTTCTACTTAAGACAGGGTTTTGCAACTGAGCCGGTTTTGTTTTTTTGTTCAAACGACTAATAATATAGAGATTTCGCAATCCCCATCTCCAAACCGCGCAACTCGGCCAAGCCACGCAAACGGCCGATGCAGGAATAACCCGGATTGGTTTTCTTCTTCAAATCGTCCACCATTTGATGGCCGTGATCGGGGCGAATGGTAATCGAACGTTTTTCGCGTTGCTGCAATAACAAAAGTTGTTTCATGACATTATACATATCCACATCGCCTTCCAAGTGATTGGCTTCGTAGAAATTACCTTCGGCATCGCGTTGTGTGCTGCGCAGATGCACAAAATGAATGCGGTTGCCTAAACGTGCTATCATGCCGGGCAAATCATTGTCCGCGCGAACGCCGAACGAGCCGGTGCAAAAACACAATCCATTGGAAGGGTTGGGAACGGCTTCGGCCAACTTTACAAAATCACTTTCCGTACTCAAAATACGCGGCAAACCGAAAATCGGATAAGGAGGATCATCGGCATGGATAACCAATTGTACGCTCGCTTCATCGGCTACGGGACAAATTTCGCGAAGGAAATAAATCAAATTGGCGCGTAATTTTTCGGCGTCAATGCCTTGGTAGCGATCCAATGCCTCTTGGAATTGTGCGACCGTAAAACTTTCTTCCGAACCGGGTAATCCGGCGATGATGTTGCGGGTAATCAGCTGTCTTTCAGCCTCATCCATCGAATCGAAGCGTTTTTTTGCTTTTTCGATTTCCTGCGCAGTATATTCTTTTTCGGCATTCGGACGCTTCAAAATAAACAAATCGAAAGCGATCATTGCGGCGCGTTCAAAACGCAAGGCACGCGAACCGTCGGGCATTTCATAAGCCAAATTGGTACGCGTCCAATCCAAAACCGGCATGAAATTGTAGGTTACTACGCGAATATCGCAGGCCGCCAAATTGCGGAGGCTTTGCTTGTAATTGTCGATATACACTTGAAAATTGTCGGTTTGCGTTTTGATATGCTCGTGAACCGGCACGCTTTCGACCACCGACCAAATCAATCCGGCATCTTCGATGATTTTTTTCCGTTTGTTGATTTCTTCCACCGTCCACACTTCGCCGTTGGGAATTTGATGGAGGGCGGTAACGACGCCGGTAGCACCGGCTTGACGAATATCGGATAATGATACGGGGTCGTTCGGCCCGTACCAACGCCATGTTTGTTCCGTAAGATACATAATTTATTGTTTTCTAATTGATTAATCTAATTTCAAAACGGCAAGGAAAGCCTTTTGCGGAACTTCCACATTACCGACTTGCTTCATCCGTTTTTTTCCTTCCTTCTGTTTTTCAAGCAGTTTGCGTTTCCGGCTGATGTCGCCGCCATAACATTTGGCGGTTACATCCTTACGCACGGCCTTGATGGTTTCGCGGGCGATGATTTTTGCGCCGATAGCCGCTTGAATGGCCACATCGAATTGTTGGCGGGGAATCAACTCTTTTAGTTTTTCGCACATTCGGCGGCCGAAAGCTACGGCATTGTCCACGTGCGTTAAAGTGGAAAGGGCATCGACCGGTTCGCCGTTCAGCAAAATATCCAATTTAATCAGTCTCGAGGGACGGTAATCGTGAATGTGGTAATCGAAAGAGGCGTAACCTTTGGAAATACTTTTCAACTTGTCGTAAAAATCAATCACGATTTCGCCCAAAGGCAGGTCGAAAATGATTTCCATACGGTCGCCCGAAATATAATCCTGTTTGACTAAAATGCCGCGTTTGCCGAGGCACAAAGTCATAATCGGCCCAATATAATCGGTGCTTGTAATAATTGACGAACGGATAAACGGTTCTTCAATGTGTTCAATCAAAGTCGGGTCGGGCAATCCGGCGGGATTATGCACTTCTTTTTCTTCGCCGTGCTTGTCGAAAACCTTGTAAGAAACGTTAGGAACGGTGGTAATCACGTCCATGTTAAATTCGCGATCCAAGCGTTCCTGAATGATTTCCATGTGAAGCAATCCTAAAAATCCGCAACGGAATCCGAAACCCAGAGCCATCGACGATTCAGGTTGGAAAGTCAGCGAGGCATCGTTCAACTGTAATTTTTCAAGCGACGAGCGCAAATTCTCAAAATCTTCCGTTTCAATCGGGTAAACACCGGCAAAAACCATCGGTTTAACTTCTTCAAAACCTTCGATCGCCTTATCGCAGGAACGTTTCACGTGGGTAATTGTATCGCCCACCTTCACTTCTTTCGACGCTTTAATACCGGAAATGATGTAACCCACATCGCCGCAACGCACTTCATCACGGGGTGACATTTCGAGTTTCAAAATACCTACTTCATCGGCTTCGTATTCTTTTTCGGTAGCGACGAATTTAACCAAATCTTTGGTTCTAATTATTCCATTTATGATTTTAAAATAAGCGATAATGCCTCTGAATGAGTTGAATACCGAATCGAAAATCAAGGCTTGCAAGGGTGCATCGGGGTCGCCTTTCGGAGCGGGAACTTTTTCGATAATCGCATCCAAGATTTCGTAAACGCCTTCGCCTGTTTTTCCACTGGCTCGGCAAATATCTTTCCGGTTACAACCCAAAAGTTCCACGATTTGGTCTTCCACTTCTTCGGGCATCGCGTTCGGAAGGTCGATTTTGTTCAAAACCGGAATAATTTCCAAATCGTGTTCCAAGGCCATATAAAGATTTGAAATCGTTTGAGCCTGAATACCTTGTGTGGAATCGACTATCAGCAAAGCGCCTTCGCAGGCGGCAATTGAGCGCGATACTTCGTAGGCGAAATCGACGTGTCCCGGCGTGTCAATGAGGTTGAGTGTATAATTCTCGTTCTTGTATTTATACTGCATCTGGATAGCGTGGCTCTTGATGGTAATCCCGCGTTCGCGCTCCAAATCCATATCGTCGAGTATTTGTGCCTGCAAATCTTTTCCTTGTACGGTTTGGGTATATTCCAATAAACGATCGGCCAAGGTGCTTTTTCCATGGTCGATATGAGCAATAATACAGAAATTGCGAATGTTTTTTTGCATAAAATCGTAATTTAGCGTCGCAAAGATACTTTGTTTTTAGGAATTTGCCAAATATGAAATCCCTGTTTTTCCCACATTTGGAAATACCGCCCATTCGCACAGAAAGTTCATTATGCGAACCTTGCTTAATGACATTCCCATTTTCCGGCACCATAATTTTATCCGCATAGACTACCGTGCTTAGTCTGTGGGCGGTGATAACAGGGGATAAGTACTATCCAAAAATTAAATCCCATTATTATCCTTGTACTTACAACAATAGCGCCTCAAAAAAAAAATTTAGCCGGAAATCGTAAGATTTTCATGTAATTTTCTTCTATAAATTTCGCCGGAAATTTTTATGCGTTTGTGTATAATTGAGAATTTTATTCTACCTTTGCCCCGCAAATAACAAAATATTGGTGTCGGCCGCGCAACTGATGCTCACCTTGAGCAGTTCGGCCGTAGAATTTATCCGCGGTTGGATTTTGCTGCATCTGGGTACGCGCATCAATATCGCCCTCATTTCCGATTTTTTGATTAAATTGATGCGCCTGCCGATGGGCTATTTCGCACCAACACCCGCCGCGTTTTACCGTTTACCGACGATCGCAGCCTTTTGGAACGGATATTGGAACCTTTACGGTATTGGATTCGGGATTCGCTACGGTAAAGAGCTTGGATAATTTTCCCTCCGAAAATCACTGAAATTCAAATCTTTTCCGTACTTTTGTGCTTTAAAACATGATTCTATAACATAAATGCAAGAAAAATCAGGCAATATTATGGATTTTTCGACTAATTTGAAAGAAGTTTGGCGTATGTTGAATGAAGAAGAACGGGAATTACTCCGCGCAAATGCAGCCATTCAACATTATAAAAAAAATCAGCAGATTTATGCCGAAGGCGACGAACCGACTCATTTGATGTGTTTGTTGAAAGGCAAAGTCAAAATCTACAAGGAAGGTGTGGGCGGCCGCAGCCAGATTATCCGCATGATTAAGCCGATACAGTATTTCGCTTACCGTGCTTATTTCGCCCGCGAACACTACCTCACGGATGCGGCGGCTTTCGAGGCCTCGACCGTTTGCCTGATTCCAATGAAAACGGTGCGGCAAATCATGAAAAACAATTACAATATTTGTAAGTTTTTCATCCGCCAACTCTCTATTGATTTAGGAATCGCCGATGAACGTACCGTCAACCTCACACAAAAGCACATCCGCGGTCGCTTGGCCGAATCGCTCGCCTTCCTCATCGACAGCTACGGTTTGGAAGAAGACGCTACCATCAATATTTACCTCTCGCGCGAAGATTTGGCGAATTTGTCGAATATGACTACTTCCAATGCCATTCGCACGTTAGCAAATTTCGTTAACGACAAAGTTATCGCTTTGGATGGACGAAAAATAAAAGTGATCGACGAAGAAAGATTACGGAAAATCAGCAAGTTAGGTTAATGGAAAAACTAATCGAATGTCGGAATATTACTAAACGCTTCGGCGAATTGCAAGTGCTGAAAGGCATTGATTTGACGATTGCAAAAAGCGAAATCGTGGCGATTGTCGGGCCAAGCGGCGCCGGAAAAACTACTTTGCTGCAAATCATGGGCAGTTTGGATAAACCCGATTCGGGAGAAATCCATTACGGCAATACCAATATCAATCAACTGAAAGAAAAGGAATTAGCCGCTTTTCGCAATCGAAATATCGGCTTTGTTTTCCAATTTCATCAATTATTGCCCGAATTTACGGCTTTGGAAAATATCTTGATTCCTGCCTTGATAGGAAATGTAAAACATTCGGAAGCAAAAAAACAAGCCGCCCAATTGCTTGATTTTCTAAGATTAACGGATAGAGCAAGCCATAAGCCGGCCGAACTGTCGGGCGGAGAAAAACAACGGGTAGCGGTGGCGCGAGCTTTAATCAACCGTCCGTCGGTGGTTTTTGCCGATGAGCCGTCGGGCAGTTTGGACACGCAAAATAAGGAAGAACTGCATCGCTTGTTTTTTGATTTGCGCAACCGGTTCGGACAAACTTTCGTCATCGTAACGCACGATGAAAGTTTAGCACAGATGACCGACCGTATCATCCGCATGAAAGATGGAAAGAAAATATAACAAACTATGAACTGGAAAGACTTTTTCTACTTCTCGCAACGCGAACGCCGTGGCATCGTGTTGCTTCTCGTGTTTATCGCCGGCATTTTTGCCGGAAAATGGCTGTTCAAACCGAAAGATACGCCGCCGATGGAAACTACCGCAACGACGGAAAACGAATCGCCACCTGCCGTACACCCCGTTTCTACGCCGGAAATGTATGTCCCGTATTTTTCGCACGAGGAACCTTATCGACAAAAAAAACGCTATCAGTCGCCAAAACAGCCCGAACAACGGACTTATTACGACCGCAAAAACGAAGAAGAGCCTGTTCCAAAGCAATCTCAATTTCCTAAAACAGAGAAATTTACCGAAGGAACCGTCATCGAACTCAACGCCGCCGATTCAACCGATTTAATCAAAATCCCCGGCATCGGCCCTGCGTTCGCCCGCCGCATCATCGCCTACAAAAACCGTTTGGGCGGCTACCATCGCATCGAACAATTACAGGAAGTTTATGAAATGTATGAAGAATTATACGTCAAAATCGTCCCATTCTTCCGAATTGATAATCAATTAATTACACCCATCAACATCAATCAGGCATCCTTGGACCGCTTGAAAATGCACCCCTACATCAATTTTTATCAGGCGAAAGCCATTATCGAAATCAGGAAGAAAAAAGGTCGCATCAATCATCCCGACGAACTCTATTTATTGGAAGAATTTACTGCCGACGATTGGCTGCGTTTGCATCCTTATTTCTCATACGCCATCGAAAGTTCTTTGAATTTGCCTATTTCTCAAAATTCAACGCCATAAACAACAGCTGATACCGAACGGCATTGCTCCAATAGTCGCTGTTATGCTGCCCCGGGCGGGAAATAAAATCATGTGAAATATTGCGTTCCAACAATTTGTTGTGCAGATTTACATTGACTTGATAGAAAAAATCGCCGGTTCCGCAATCAATAATAATCTTCAAACTGTTGGGTGTAAGCAGATGCACAAGGTTGATAACCGTATTTTTCTCCCAATTTTCGGGATTTTCGGCATAACTGCCCAAACGTTTCGGCAAATCCCAATTTTGCGGAAAAGGACGAATATCCACGCCGCCACTCATACTTCCAGCTATTCCGAAAACATCTTGATGACGGAATGCGAGGAACAATGCGCCGTGTCCGCCCATACTCAAACCCGTAATTCCGCGACTTTTAGGCGATTGAATCGTGGAATAATGCGAATCAATCCATTGAATCAATTCCGATGAGATGTAGGTTTCGTATTGCCAACTTCGGTCGGCCGGATGGTCGAAATACCAACTGCTGAAACCGCCGTCGGGCGAAACAATAATCATTTGTTTGTGGTCGGCCATGTTTTTGATACATTCGCCGTTGATGTTCATCCAACCTTTGTAATCGCCACTGTATCCGTGCAGTAAGTAAACTGTCGGATATTTTTTCGTTGCATTGTAATTTTCCGGAGTTACCACAATAGCAGGAATATTTTTCCGCATCGCGGCGCTGTAAGTAGTTACCGTATCCACTTTTGCGGCGAAAACACTTGCTAAACTGCAAACACCCGCAATGAATATAATGTATAACCGTTTCATATTTTGTATTTAAATTGGCTAAGGCCGAACGTTGTTTCTCAATTCTCCCCTCTCAATTCTCAATTCTCGAAACCAATACTTTATCAATCCGCGCTCCGTCCATATCCATGATTTCCATTTTGAAATTTTCCCATTCCACCGTTTCTCCCGAATGCGGGATATGACCTAATTCTTCCAATATCAAGCCGCTAATTGTATTGTATTCATTATCAGCATCATACAGATCTCCTTGTTTGAAATAGCTGAGAAAATTGTAGAACGGGCATTGACCATCGACCAGATAAGTATTGTCGGTTCGCAGTATAATGTCGGGTTCTTCGTGCGCTTCGGGAATCTCGCCCACGATGGCTTCCATGATGTCTTTGAGAGTAACGATGCCTTGCAAAACGCCAAATTCGTCGGTAATCAGTGCGAAGTGGTTTTGACTGTTTTTCATGTGTTCCAATGCCGAATACACTTCCATGTATTCGTAGAAATACTGCACAGGTCTCAAAATATTATGAATATCGAAATCGTTTTTATCAATTACCGGAAACAAATCCTGCACATAGACGATGCCTGCGAGATGATCCAAATCTTCTTCTCCGACAGGGTATTTGCTGTAAGGATTGTTGGCAATCAGTTCTTTGATTTCGTCTTTAGTCATTTCGATGTCGATCCATTCGATATCGGGACGAGGCGTCATAATTGACGATAAGTCCCTGTCGCCCAGTGTAAAAACGCGCTCCATGATGTCCTGTTCCACCTGTTGCACTTCGCCGTCTTCGGTGCCTTCTCGAATCATCGATTTAATTTCTTCTTCGGTAACTTTGGGGTCTTCCTCGTTAATTTTCAGCATACGAACGATGAGGGTGGTCGTTTGCGACAAAATCCAAACGAAGGGCCTTGTGATAACGGACAAGCCGTTCATGGGACCGGCTACGGCTTTGGCGATTTTTTCAGCGGCGCTCAACCCAATGCGTTTCGGAATCAGTTCGCCGAACACAATCGACACGAAAGTAACGATGATGACAATTACAACCTGAGCAAGGTTGCAGGCAATTTTCGCTTCCATTCCCCAATTTTCAAACGTGGGACTGAGTTTCGAGGCCAGCAGATCGCCCGAATACAAACCGGTTAGAATCCCGATAAGAGTGATGCCCACCTGCACGGTCGAAAGAAAATGATTCGGTTGGTTCGACAGGTTCAAGGCTCGTTGTGCCGTTTTATTTCCCCGTTCAGCTTCGTTTTTCAAAATCGTTTTCCGCGAAGAGATGATGGCGATTTCCGACATTGAAAACAGGCCGTTGAGCAAAATCAGAAAGACTATTATAACTATCTCCATTGTGTATAAGAAAATATGGTGCAAATTTAAGAAAATAAATTCATTTATCCTTTATTAATCAGCTTTTCCGCAGGATTTACCAGAAAAATTCGTTCGGTAGCCCGCGTAAAAGCCGTGTAGAGCCACCGGTAAAAATCCAATCCGAGATATTCTTCGGGAATATAGGCCAAATCAAGGAAGACGTTTTTCCATTGTCCGCCTTGAGCTTTGTGGCAGGTTACGGCGTAGGCATATTTGATTTGCAGGGCGTTAAAAAACGGATCGACTTT
>JAISWY010000154.1 GCA_031270925.1 Candidatus Symbiothrix sp. | reverse complement strand
TTTCATAATATTTGTATGATTTTCGATTTTATCACAAGCAAGAAGATATTCATCTAAATAGGATGGCTTATCTATAGCTTGACTTTTCGACGAAAAAATAAATCCATCTATTCTATTCTTTAAGTTCACATACCAATACTCATTCTGTTCTACATAGGTATTGCCAATAAGACGATAATAGTAATTACTTCCGGATAAATTACTTGTCGAATAATAAAAACAAGGTAAGTCGGTCTTATAACATGAAGATTCTATACTTCCCTCACAAGGAGGAATCAAATTCATTGATTTCAAGGTTTTTTCATCAGAAGAAACAGAGGTAATGCTACCTTTGCCTGCAAAAAAAGCTGTAACATCATAACTGCCTTCATATTTATCTTTCAACAAATATCCCATAGAGCGAAAGTAAGGAAATCCATTGCTTATTTTATCTAAATGCCCTAAATGAGCAACAATACATACTCTTTTTCCCGTTTTTATGTTTTCAGATATATATTTTTCTGCTATTTCAAACATCCGATAATCACGCATAAATAGTCGATGGAGATTTGTATTGAAAGAAAGGGAATCTAAGCGCAAATATTGCTTTACATTTGTTAAAGCATACAAAAAATCGGAGTAATTTTGCTTACCCAATACTTGAGCTAATTGTGTGGATGATATAGTATCTTCCAAAACGGCAAATTTCCGGTCGTAAAGTAATTGCAACAATGGACGAACCACACGATCTGTTTGTTTGTTATAAAATGCGTATAAATAATCAAACAACTGATTTACATATACGTGATAATTAAGGTCAAGAATACCGTAAATGCTCACTTTGTCGGTAGCATTCTTATTGTATTTTCTTAACCATAACATGAAATCACAAAACACAGCAGGAGAAAAAGTGGTATAAGAAGCTATTTCGTGCAGGATGCTTGTATCTTTTTCCGAAAATTTGCCTTGAATAAACAAATTTGCCAGCAACATCGGATATATGCTTGCTTCAAATAACAATAACCGGCAATTATGATTTTCTATCTGGTTTTTCATCATTTGTACTTCTATTTCGTTAATGGTTTTGCTTCCATGAACACTTTCTCCTATCCCGATAATAGTTTTATGGTTTGGAATTGGAATTTGTTCAAAAGAACTTCTTTCAGTTAACGTCAAATTGATTATCCGGTTTCTGTTTATATCTGTATTATACGTATCCGGAAGATAATCAATCTCTTCAATATCTTTATTGTTTATGCTAAGCCTTATCCTGTCTATATATAATTTTTGTACTTCCCGTAATTTAGGAGATGGATAATCATACCCTAAGGCATACATTCCCAATAATATTTTTTCCGTATCCATAACAGGAAACGATAACTCATTATATACCCAAGAGCTATCATTATTAATATTAATAGAATCGGAATAAAGCAAGTTGTCATTTGTATCCAGACAAAAAAACTTTAACCATGCCTCGCTCAAATTACAACATTTGTTCCGGATAGATATACGGACAGTATCCGTTAAATAAAATACTTGTGGAATAAATAGTTGTTGCTGCAATACCAGCTTAAAAGACGGAAGAATATTTACAATGGACCAAAGAGAGTCTTGCATAAGCGGATTCTGCGCAAAGCAGACAGGATATTTTCCTTTTACTTTTCCTTCAGTACTGTCGGTATAAACAAAAGGCATAAAGGTATAATGCCATTTAAAATTTTTAATTTCAGTATTACTGAAATCAAGGTTATAATCTGTTTTTACCGGCATTTTTTCTGGCGTACAATTCAATAGAGAAATCAAAAATAATAAAAAAATACAACTCTTATATCCAACTCTATTTATGCAAATCCATTTGTTTTTTGTTTGCCGGCTAAGTTGGATTAGCGTTCTGTGCATTTCATATGTTTCAGACAAGGTCCTACTCTCATCTTTTGTTATTTTCTTCATTGTTATAAAAATGAATTGTCAAAATAGTTTACAAAGTAAGAAAAAAAAATGGATATCTTCAAATAATTTTCGAAATATTTTCATGTTATTCAACATTTTCCCGCATGAATTTCAAATGGATGCTAAGGATTACTGCCCGGCTTACTTGAAAATCATTGCCAAACACTAATGATTCGTGACAAGACTTGCCCAGGTACTTCCGATGAGGATAAACTCCTTTCTTCCGGATGTAATATGATTATCTTGTCTGTCTTGCCATGGTGCAACAATAACTCGTATCCTGTCTTCATGGATACAAAATTACATGAAAATCTTACGATTCCCAAGCGCATGCAATGAAAAAAATTTTTTTTACAGAGGAAAAGTTATAGAATTACTACTCTGAACACCCCCGATACAAAAAAACTCATACGCCGAAGCATTAGTATAGGGAAATCCGTTTCATAAATCTGTTAAGATTCGATTCAAATAAGCAAGATTAGTTAAAATTTATCTCATTGATTTTTATATGTTTAGATATTTGGTATAACAATTTTCATCACGGCACCGGATCAAATCCCGCCCCACCCCAAGGATGACAGCGCAAAATTCGTTTCAAAGCCAGCCAACCGCCTTTCAAAGCGCCGTATTTTTGAATAGCCTGCAACGCATATTCCGAACAAGTTGGCGTATAACGGCACGAAGCCGGAAACAATGGCGAAATGCAAAGCCGGTAAAACCGGATCGGCAAAAGGATAATAAACAGAATTATTTGACGAATCATAAGGATTGTTCCATGATTTTCCGAAGTGCTTTTTGAACCGCCGCTTCTATTTCGGCATACGAGGCAATGCCGTTTCCGATATATATAAAAGCCACTAAAAATCCGGCATCCGGCGTTTGAAGGGAATCAACGAACGCTTGTTTATTTAAACGATACGATTCGCGAACCAAGCGTTTGATACGATTGCGATCGACGGCATGCTTCAATCGTTTTTTCGGAACGCTGATTAAAACCGAACAACACACCCTCGAAAACGGTTGTTTGTGCAAATAAACAACCCGCAAAGGATAGGATACAAACGACAAGCCTTCATTGAACAAAAGGTCGATTTCGCGCTGCGCCGAAATGCGTTCTGCCTTAGTGAAAGTGTTTTGCGAATACAACGCGGTAATTATTTCTTTCCGGATTTGAGCGATTTCAGGTATTTTTCCAGAGCTGTTACCATCGACGGCGCTTCGGGATTCGGCGCTTCGATGTCTAAACGCAATCCGGCATCGCGAACGGCTTGGGCGGTGGTAGGGCCGAAAGAGCCGATCACAATACGGTCTTGCTGAAATTCCGGAAAATTTTTCATCAGAGAAGCAATTCCGGCTGGAGAGAAAAACAACAAGACATCGTAATCTAAGGGTTCGCCGGGTGCAAAATCGTTGCTGACCGTGCGATACATAATTACGGTTTGATAGCGAATCTTGTAGTTGTTCAACTGCCGGAACAAGTCGTCTTTATGCACATCCGACACCGGAACCAGATACGATTCTTTGTTGTGCTTGCGGATGGGCGTAATCAAATCTTCAATTTTTCCCGAAGCCGGATAAAAGATTTTCCGTTTCCGGTAAATAATGTATTTTTGCAGGTAAACGGCAACCGATTCCGATACGCAAAAATATTTCATATCTTCGGGAATCGTTACCCGCATTTCTTCACAAATCTTAAAAAAATGGTCAATCGCCGTTTTGGCCGTGAAAACCACAGCCGAATGATCCAAAATATTAACTCGTTGCGCCCTGAAATCTTTGGCCGTAACTTGTTCGACCTTAATAAACGGCCGAAATACAATTTGAACGCCATATTTCTCCGCTATGTCGAAATAGGGAGATTTTTCAGTGGTGGGCTGGGGCTGAGAAACCAAAATCTTTTTAATTCCCAAACTCATATTAATCTTTCTACCTAACTAAAAAAATAAATTAATGCCCGATACATCCAATACAAAGGCATTAATTCTTGGGCGCAAAGGTACAAAATAAAATAAAGCGAATTGCTATTCCGTTGAAAAAAAATCGTGTAAATCTTCCAAGCAATCAAAATTTCGACGAAAAGGAAGTAAAGCAAACCGAACAAGAAACAGATTAAATAACTCTCCGGAAAGAAAAAAATACACAAAGCCGGGAGAAACAAAACGATGCCGCTTAAAGCCGTAATTGAGAAAAACTGACGATTCCATTGCCGGATATTTTCTTTTTCGAAAAAGATGAAACCGATAATGTTGCTTGTCAGGAATTTATAAACAATCCATACTAAAACGCTCAGAAAGCCGACTCCACAGATTTCAAACCAAAGACCGCTTGTTATCCAAGTAATATGCGCTTGATGAATGTAAGTGCCTGCCGTCAGAAAGGCGATACAAACCAATGCTTGGAAACACAGGAAATATTTGCCGATTAATTCATTTTTTACGGTTTCGGAAAATAAGTTTTGCCGTTCGTTGGAATGGAAAAGCTCGTACACCATCGATACAATCAATTTTCGTCTGCTGCCCAACAACTGCGCGCTGATGAAAAAGCACGACAGGAATAATAAAAAGCCGTGATTCAATAAATCCGGCCATGCGGGTAGGTATTCTTCCGGCCTCATTTTGCGAAATTTTCTGCAAAGATAGCGGATTTGCAAATAAAACCCTACCTTTGCACCTAAAATAAAAACAATTATTAAAATGTCGAAAAATTTAAATTACAAAGTGGCTGATATTAACTTGGCCACATTCGGAAGAAAAGAAATCGAAATCGCAGAACACGAAATGCCCGGTTTAATGGCTTTACGCGCCAAATACGGGAAAGAAAAACCTTTGAAAGACGCCCGCATCATGGGTTCGTTGCACATGACTATCCAAACGGCTGTTTTAATCGAAACATTGGTCGAGTTGGGAGCTGATGTCCGTTGGGCGAGCTGCAATATTTTCTCTACTCAAGATCATGCAGCAGCAGCGATTGCAGCAGTCGGAATCCCCGTTTTTGCATGGAAAGGCGAATCGCTCGAAGAATATTGGTGGTGTACCGAAATGGCTTTGCGTTTTCCCGGCGGCAAAGGCCCGAATCTGATTGTCGATGACGGCGGCGATGCAACCCTGTTAATCCATTGGGGTTTCAAAGCCGAAAACGACGCCTCAACCATCGACCGCAAAGGTGGAAACCACGAAGAACAAGTAATTCTGGATACCCTGAATAATATTTTAAAAGAAGACAGCCAACGCTGGCATCGCACGGTAGCTGAACTGAAAGGCGTTTCGGAAGAAACCACCACGGGTGTACATCGTTTATATCAGATGTTGGAACGAGGCGAATTGCTGTTCCCGGCCATCAACGTAAACGATTCGGTTACAAAATCGAAATTCGACAACTTGTACGGTTGCCGCGAATCTTTGGCCGACGGCATCAAACGCGCCACGGATGTGATGATTGCCGGAAAAGTCGTAGTCGTTTTGGGTTACGGCGATGTAGGCAAAGGCTGCGCCCGCTCGATGCGTGCCTATGGAGCGCGTGTAATTATTACCGAAATCGATCCGATTTGCGCCCTGCAAGCCGCCATGGAAGGTTTTGAAGTTACAACCATCGAAAAAGCCTTGAAAGAAGGCAATGTTTTCGTTACCACCACCGGCAATTGCGATGTAATCACGATCGACCATTTGAAAGCAATGAAAGACCAAGCGATTGTCTGCAACATCGGCCATTTCGACAACGAAATTCAAGTCGATCAATTGGTTCATTATCCCGGAATCAAGCATACGAACATCAAGCCGCAAGTCGATAAATACACTTTCCCGACCGGAAATTCGATTTTCCTCTTAGCCGAAGGTCGCTTGGTCAATTTGGGTTGCGCCACCGGCCATCCCTCGTTTGTGATGAGCAATTCGTTTACCAACCAGACATTGGCGCAATTGGATTTGTGGCAAAACAACTACGACATCAACGTTTACCGTTTGCCGAAACGGTTGGATGAAGAAGTCGCCCGTCTGCATTTAGCGAATATCGGCGTGGAACTGACAACTTTAACACCCAAACAAGCTGCTTATATCGGTGTGGATGCGGATGGCCCTTATAAACCCGAACATTACAGGTATTAATCCATGTATCATTCCATTCAAATCACGGAAAAAGTGTTTTATATCGGCGTGAACAACCGGTATAAAACACTTTTTGAAAATCACATCCCGATTTCGTTTGGCATTTCCTGCTTATTATGTTGTGGAACAAGAAAATAGTCATAGGCATAACCGGAAGTATCGCCGCCTACAAAGCCGCCTGTCTGTGCCGCGCCCTGATTAAAAAAGGAGCCGAAGTGCAAGTCGTCATCACGCCCGCCGGCAAGGAATTTATCACGCCGGTAACGCTCTCTGCTTTAACGCAAAAACCGGTTGTGAGCGAATTTTTTACGGCCAACGACGGCACGTGGCACAGCCATGTCGATTTGGGCTTGTGGGCAGATGCGATGTTGATTGCTCCCGCGACCGCTGCGAGCATCGGAAAAATGGCCAATGGAATTGCCGATAATATTCTGATTACCACTTACTTGTCAATGAAAGCGCCCGTCTTCATCGCCCCGGCCATGGACTTGGATATGTACGCGCACCCAAGCACGCAACAAAACTTGAATAAATTACAATCTTTCGGAAATTATATCATCGAACCGGCAACAGGTTTTTTGGCAAGCGCCTTGGAAGGTAAAGGCCGGATGGAAGAGCCGGATAAAATCGTAGAAATTTTAGAAAATTATTTCGCACATTCCACCGATTTGGCAAGAAAAAAAATATTGATAACCGCCGGGCCAACTTACGAAAAAATTGATCCGGTGCGCTACATCGGCAATTATTCTTCGGGAAAAATGGGTTTTGCCTTGGCCGAAGCCTTCGCGACACGTGGTGCGGAAGTCGTTTTAATCGCCGGACCGGTTAAAATGGAAACGATTCACCCCAATATCCGGCGAATCGATGTAGAATCGGCCAAAGAAATGTATCAATCTGCTATTGAGGAATTTGCGAATGTAGATACCGCGATTCTTTGCGCAGCCGTAGCCGATTACCGTCCGAAAAATTATTCCGAAAACAAATTGAAACGCGAAGACAAAGGCGATTTTTCCTTGGAATTAACGGCCAATCCCGATATTGCCGCCACTTTGGGAAAACTGAAAAAAGCAAATCAATTGCTGGTTGGCTTTGCGTTGGAAACCGATAATGAACAAACGAACGCCCTTGCGAAATTACAGAAGAAAAACCTCAATTTCATTGTTTTAAATTCGCTGAAAGATGAAGGCGCCGGTTTTCAAGGCGATACCAACAAAATTTCGATTATTGATGCACAAGGTAAAACAACCGCTTTCGAGATGAAATCGAAAAAAGCAGTGGCCGAAGATATTGTCGATTTTTTGCGAAATCGTTTGAGTTGATGGTGCAGGATATTCAAATAGAAACCTTCGATTACGATTTACCCGACGAACGGATTGCCAAATTTCCACTTCCGCAACGCGACCAAAGTAAACTGTTGATTTACAAAGACAAACAAATTTTGGAAACAATCTTTCATTCCATTTCGGATTGGATTCCCGAAAACGCCTTGCTCGTTTTCAACAATACCAAAGTGATTCAGGCACGGATGATTTTCCAAAAAGAAACCGGCGCTCAAATTGAAATCTTTTGCCTCGAACCGCATACGCCGGCCGATTACGCTCAATCGTTCATCCAAAACCGCACTTGTACGTGGCATTGCTTAATCGGAAATGCCAAACGATGGAAATCGGGCATTTTATCGAAAACCTTCAAAAATCTAACTTGCAAAGTCGAAAAATTGGAATCGCAAGGCGAAATGAATTTAATCCGCTTTGAATGGGATAATCCGTCGTGGAGCTTCGCCGACATACTCGAATCGTTCGGCGAATTGCCTATTCCGCCTTATTTGAACCGGAAAACGGAAGAAAGCGACAAAACAAGCTATCAAACCATATACTCCAAAATCAAAGGCTCGGTAGCTGCACCCACTGCCGGATTGCATTTCACACCCGAAGTTTTAAGCAATTTGGAAAATAAACACGTTGATTTGGAAGAACTTACGCTGCACGTAGGCGCCGGAACCTTCAAAGCTGTGAAATCGGATACTTTGGCCGGACACGAAATGCACTCCGAATGTATTTCAGTCAAAAAAGCAACTATCGAGAAATTATTGGCGCACGAAGACCGCATTTTCGCCGTCGGAACCACATCCGTTCGAACTTTGGAAAGCTTATATTACATCGGCCGAATATTGGCGCAAAAACCGGATGCAACGCCCGAAGATTTGACGGTTACACAATGGTTTCCGTATCAATCGGCCAACGCAGCTTCCTTGTCTTCTAACTTGAATCGGATTTTGGATTACATGAGCCGGAAATCGTTGGAAACGCTTACAACCCACACGCAAATCCTTATCGCACCGGGCTACGATTTCAAAATAGTAAACGGCATGATAAGCAATTTCCACCAACCGAAAAGCACGCTTTTATTATTGATTTCCGCTTTTATCGGCGGCGATTGGAAAGCCGTTTACGATTACGCCTTGCAGCACAATTTCCGTTTTCTGAGTTACGGCGACAGTT
>JAISWY010000131.1 GCA_031270925.1 Candidatus Symbiothrix sp. | reverse complement strand
CGGTATCGTTTTTGAATCGAAAAAATTATACGATAACAAAATTCCCGGATTTATTATTAATTACTTGAAAGACAGGGAAATAGGAATCGAAACGCAAACGGCACAACTCCTAACCGATTATCTGGGTAACGATTTGAGCAAAATTACCAACGAATTGGATAAATTGGCCATCGCCCTTCCCGAAGGCAATAAGCGGGTTACGTCCGAAATCATTGAGCAGAATATCGGCATCAGCAAGGATTTCAATAATTTTGAATTGCAGCGCGCCATCGCTTTGGGCGACGTTTTGAAAGCCAATCGCATCGCCCAATATTTCGAGCGGAATCCGAAAAATAATCCCTATACCTTGTCTCTCAGTGTTTTATTTGCTTTTTTCAGTAATTTGATGATCTGTCATTTTGAAAAAAATAAATCGAAGGACAAGCTAATGCCGATTTTGGGCATCCGTAACGCTTGGGATCCGCGTTTGAATGATTATTTTGATGCGCTTCGTCGCTATAATGCTTTCAAAGTCATGGATAATATCGCTTTGATTCGCGAATACGACGCCAAAGGTAAAGGTTTTGAAAATCCGGCTACACCTGCGGGAAAACTACTTATCGAATTGATTTACAAATTGATGCACTAAATGGAGTTGAGAATTGAGAATTGAGAGTTGAGAATTGAGAATTGAAAATTATGAGTTATGACTGATAAATTGAGAAGTATAAGTATTGTATTGGTTGTCTTGTTATCTTTTAGTCTTTCCAAGGCCGATGCGCAAGTGTTTAGAACAAAGTCGTTTACCGACCGTATAAAAAGCTTGCAAGTACATAAAGCAGGTGCGTGGAATGTATCGCCGATTATCGAATCGGATAAGGAAGAGCAAATCGAAATCAATTTCGACTTGATGGGCGCTTCGCCCGAATATTACATTTACCGCATTGTCCATTGCGATGCCGACTGGAAGCCTTCACAACTGATCGAATCGGAATTTATGGACGGTCTGCAAAATTTGCCTTTGGAAGATTACGCCAATTCGTTCAATACAAAAATGGATTATGTCAATTATAAGTTGTTGATTCCCAATGATAACGTTCAATTGAAAGTATCGGGAAATTATGTTGTGCAAATTCTGAAAGAAGATGATAATGTGCTGATTGCCAATGCTTGCTTCTCGATTTACGAACCGCAATCGACCATCGTCATGCAGGTTTCGCCGCTGACCGACAAAGGCTCGAACAACCGCTACCAGTCGGTGTCCTTGGATGTGGCTTACGGCAACGAGATAAAATCGCCTGCACAGGAATTGAAAGTGTATGTGCAGCAAAATAACCGTTGGGACAACGAGGCGCAATTGCTGCCGTTGATGAATATCCGGAATCACAGAGCGATTTACGACCATAATCCTGCGCTGATTTTCGATGCCGGCAACGAGTACCGCCGCTTCGAGATGACCACGACCTATTATGCCGGCTTGAACATTGCCTCGGTGGAATATTATGAGCCATATTATCATTCGATCTTGTATCCCGACCGTATCCGAAGCGACCGCGCCTATTTTTTCTACGAAGATTTGAACGGCCGGTTCTATGTGCGCAACAGCGAAGTTTCCGATTCGGATATTGAAGCCGATTATCACGTGGTTCATTTTTATGTTCCCTGCGAAAAGCCGCTGCCGGAAAAGTTGTATATTTTGAGCGATGCATTTAATAACAATTTCGATTTTCGTTCCGAAATGGAATACAGCGCCAGGGAAAAAGGCTACACCAAAGCGGTTTTGTTGAAAGAAGGATATTATAATTATCTGTTTGTGAATCGAAAAGATGCTTCATCCCCGGCTTCGACCGAACTTATCGAAGGCGATTATTATCAAACGGAAAACGAATATCGCTGCTTTGTTTACGCCCGTCCCTTTGGTGCGCGATACGATAAGTTAATTGGCGTGCAAACCGTTCAATACAAATAAAATCAAGCGCTTATGTTGTTGTTTTATGCTCCCGATGTGTTGATCGACGGCTTTTTGCCGGAAACGGAATCGCAACACTGCATTCGTGTTTTGCGCAAACAAATCGGCGATAAGCTTGATGTTACCGACGGCAAAGGCGCTTTCTACAAGGCGCAAATTGTGGAAGCGCATCCGAAACATTGTCGCGTAGAGATTTTGGAAACCATTCCGTATCGTCCCTATTGGAATAATCGGATTGAAATCGCCGTCGCTCCTACTAAAAACCTCGACCGCATCGAATGGTTCGCCGAAAAAGCCATGGAAACAGGCATCAACAAAATTACCTTTTTAAAAACCCGTTTTTCGGAACGGAAGGAAATGAAGACCGACCGCATCCGCAAAATCCTTGTTTCGGCCATGAAGCAATCCGAAAAAGCTGTTTTGCCCGAATTGCAGGAAATGACCGATTTCAAAGGGTTTATCACACAGCCGTTTAGCGGACAAAAAGCGATTGCGCACTGTTACGCCGGAGAAAAGCCCCTGTTGAGTCAATGGTATCGTCCGAACGAAAATATTTTGGTATTGATTGGTCCCGAAGGCGATTTCAGCGAAGAAGAAGTGGCGTTGGCCAATCGAAACGGCTTCCAATCCATCTCATTGGGCGAAAGCCGTTTACGTACCGAAACCGCAGCTTTGGCGGTTTGTTTTGGGGTGCAGGTTTTGAATCAATGCGTTGTAAAAGAGTAAGGAATAGCCTCTTTACCCATTCCCCGCTGACGATTCGCTTCCTTGCTCATTTCAAACCGGAAAACGCCGCCTTTCAACAGGTTTTCGTGCGTAAGATAATTCAAATCGTATTTTTTACCGTTGATTTTCAAGGATTGAATATAAGGCGTATCTTCCGAATTATCAGGCGCTTGGATGTCGAACGTTTTCCCGTTTTCCAAACGAACTTTCATCGATTTGAATAGCGGCGAACCGAGAATGTACTGCCCGCTTCCCGGACAAACCGGATAAAAACCCATGGCCGAAAAAACATACCAAGCCGAAGTCTGTCCGTTGTCTTCATCGCCGCAATAGCCGTCGGGTGTAGCGGAATACAGTTTTTGCATGATTTCGCGCAAATACGACTGACTTTTCCACGCTTGCCCCGAATAATTATAAAGGTAAGCGAGGTGCTGAATCGGTTGGTTGCCGTGCGCGTATTGTTCCATGTTCATGACTTGCATTTCGCGCATTTCGTGAATGATACCGCGACTTTTCATCCCCAAAGCGCCCGGAATAATGAAAATCGAATCGAGCATTTGATTGAACGCAGCCTGACCGCCCATGATATTCATCAAACCCTGCGGATCGTGGAAAACGCAAAAACTCCAATGCCAGCTGTTACCTTCGCAAAAGGCGCCGCTCCAATCTTCGGCTACGAAATTCCGGTCGAATTGGCCTTGTTCGTTGCGGCCGGTCATCAATTTGTATTGCGGATTATAGACATTGCGGTAGTTGAGGGCGCGTTGGGCGAAAACGGCAATTTCCGATTCGGGCTTGCCCAACGTTTTGCCTAATTGATAAATCGCCCAATCGTTGTAGGCATATTCCAAGGTGCGGGCGGCGCTCTGACCGATATTCACATTGTCGGGAACATAACCCAGGCGGTTGTAATATTCGTAACCCAGGCGGCCGCTTGATGAAACTTTCGGATGAACGGCTTCCGAAGCGTGCTTCAAAGCCT
>JAISWY010000124.1 GCA_031270925.1 Candidatus Symbiothrix sp. | reverse complement strand
CTATATTACCAATGGCGCAAAACGGAAAGTGAAAGTCGGCATCGCAATATCATTTTCAAAAATGCCGTTCAAAGAAATTTCCAATTCAAAGGAAAACTTTTACCATTGATAATCATTGCATTGAAAGAGCTTGGCGAAAACGGCATAACGGACGAAATCACAAAGCAAATCACAAAACTTGTTTCAGAAAGCAATGCCGTCGAAAGAAAAACGATGATGCACGATTTGTACCTGTCGCCCGCGTGGATTAAGGAAATTCTTTTACCAATCATAAAAACCGTAACTAAATGAGTATCTGGCAACAATACAACAATGACGAAAAAATTGTGATACTGCAACAAACGGCAACCGCGAAGAAAATTATTGAGCAGGCAGTCGAAAAAGACTGGTGGGTAAGCGCGGTTTTAATGGCGCTGTCAAAAACCTCGTTGGCTGACTTTTTGCAGTTCAAAGGTGGAACCTGTTTGAGTAAGGCTTGGGAATTAATCAACAGGTTTAGCGAGGATATAGACCTGTCTATCAGTCGTTTATTTTTTAATTTGCCCGATGAAACCCCGCAACAGCGGACAACAATTCGCCGCGAAGCGTTTCATTACATAAATGAAATTTTAATTGGCGAATTGGACACAATATTGCAAGAAAATAACATAACCGATTACGAAATAAAGCCTGTTACCGAAAACAGCAGCGCAATGGTAACAAGCATCGAAGTGAAGTACAAAAGTATTCTGCCTGCACTTGTCGATTATGTTTTGCCTGTCGTAAAAATCGAATTTAGCGCCATGTCGCTCGACGAGCCATATCGGAAAAAAGAAATCACAACGTTTATTCATTCGGTTTATCTCGAAATTGACAACGAAATAACACTTTCGTTTAAGTCTGTTTTGCCGGAACGCACCTTTTTGGAAAAATTGTTTTTGTTGCACGAAGAATATCAAAAAGACATGCCACGCATAAAAAGGATGTCAAGGCATTTGTATGATTTGGAAAAAATGATGGATACGCCATTCGCCGAAACAGCATTGAAAAATACCGATTTGTATAAAATGGTTATAGACCACCGCAAAAAATTCAACAACATACGGGGAATTGATTATCAAACCCATTATCCTGAACTGATACAAATATGTCCGCCTGAAAACTTGATTGAAAAATGGAAAGACGATTACGAAAATATGCGGCAAAGTTTTATCTATGAAGAACCTAAAAAGACATTTAACGAATTGATTGGGCGATTGCAGGAATTGACCGACAGGATAAGGACAGTAAAAATAGATTAAAACCCTGCTAATCTCACGAACAATGGGAAAAGTTGTAAAATTGCCCTGAACCGTTGTGTCCGACAATACAAATTTTGCCTGTTTGGGCAATTCTTTACCGTGAAGTTGCACGCTGTATGCAAAAATTTTCCCTATGCCATCCTTGCCAATCCGATTGCGAAAATGAACAAAATCACTCGGATCACAAAGCCAAGTCGTGTTGCGGATTAATCAAGTCCGCCAAGCGGGTACGAAACAGTTCTCGGTGGTCATCAACAGGCAATTTTCTTAACATAATTTTCCGGTTTTTCCACACTTAAAACCACTTAATTTCAATTTTAAGCCTTTTTTAATCCCAATTTTAAACCCTAAATTAATTCCCTAAACTTAACTTTGCCGGAAAATTATAAAAATAATATCATGAAAAAACTGTTTGTTTTGATTTTTATCTTCGGATGCGGAATCTGCTCGGCGCAAATCCCCAAGGAAAATATCGTGGCTAACCCGATGAATCTGAATTACCGTTTCCAATTCGACGAACCGTCGCGCCGTGAAGCCGCCGACCCCGTTTGCGAATATTTCAAAGGAAAATATTATCTGTTCGCTTCCAAAACCGGCGGTTGCTGGAGTTCCGAAGACTTGAAATCGTGGTACTATATTCCGTATTCCACGCTTACGACACAGGAAAACTACGCGCCAACCATCATGGTATGGGGCGACCGGATGTATTATTTAATCGGTGGCTCGCCCCGCATTTTCTACACCGATAACCCCGACGCCGACGATTGGAAAGAATTGAACACCAAATTCAATCAGGGAACGGCCGACCCCGCCTTTTTCAAAGACGAAGATACCGGAAAAGTCTATATCTTTTGGGGCTGCTCGGATAAAGACCCGATTATGGGCGCGGAAGTCGATCCGAACGACGGTTTTAAAATCATCGGCTACCCCAAAACGCTGATTGAACACAACGGCGACAAATACGGATGGGAAGTGCCGGGCGCCAACAACAACGAAAACCGCACCGGATGGAACGAAGGCCCCTGCATGATTAAGCACAACGGCAAATATTACCTTCAATACGCCGCTCCCGGAACCGAATACCGCATTTATGCCGACGGTATCTATGTGGGCGACAATCCATTAGGCCCGTTTACCTATGCCGATTACAATCCGTTTTCGATCAAGCCGGGCGGATTCGCAGGTGCGGCCGGACACGGTCATACATTCAAGGACAAATACGGCAATTATTGGCACGTGGCAAGCATGAAAATCTCCGTCCGCCATGCCTTTGAACGCCGTCTCGGACTGTTTCCCGTCTATTTTACCGAAGATGGAAAAATGTTCTGCAATACCGTTTGGAGCGATTATCCCTTCGCGATTCCCGACGAAAAAACGGATTTTGAAAATCACGATATTTCGATGAATTGGAATTTGCTTTCGTTCAACAAACCGGTTTCGGCCTCTTCCAATATGGATACTTACATTCCGAAAAACGCTGTGAACGAGCAAATCGAATCGTGGTGGACGGCGCAAACCGGAAACGCGGGCGAATGGCTCCAAGTCGATTTGGAAAAACAGACGAACGTTCACGCCATACAAGTCAATTTCGCCGATCAGGATTTCTCGGTTTTAGCGAATCCAACGTCTTACGTTTATTATCAATATAAAATCGAAAAATCGGACAACGGAACCGATTGGACTTTGCTGATTGATAAAACCCAAAACACTGCCGACGCGCCGCACGAATTAATCGTTTTGGATGAAGCCGTAAAAACGCACTACCTCCGAATCGTGAATACCAAAACCATGAACGGTAAATTTTCTCTTTCAGGCTTCCGCATCTTCGGATTAACCGACTATGCCGGCGATTTACCCGAAGCCATCAGCCAAATCACAGTCAAACGCAATCAGAGCGATACGCGACGCATTCAATTGGTGTGGAAAAAACGCGACAATGCCGACGGCTACATCGTGCGATGGGGTGTGAAAGAAAACCAACTGAACAATGCGACCATGGTTTACTCCAACAATTTCAATGCTGGCTACTTCAACCGCGACTCGAAATATTATTTTTCCATCGATGCGTTCAACGAAAACGGAATTACACGGGGAACGGTGGTAGTCAGCGATAATTTTTCATCCATCAACGAGTTGAAAACGAAAACATTATCGGTCTATCCCAATCCTTCGGACGGAATATTTAATGTGGAACTGTCGCACACCGGCTGGCTAAATCTTTCCGACCTCTACGGGCGCAAACTTTATGCTTGCTATTCCGAAAAAAACACTTCCATTGATACTTCCAACTATGCAAAAGGCTGTTATATCCTCTCTTTTGTTTCCGAACATCAAAACGACAATATCAAATTAATCAAGAAATGATGCGTAAAATGAAATATCTGCTCGTTATTGTCTGCTGTTTTTTATCATTCGTAAAAACGACGGCGCAAGAAGGAAAACTGTTTTATAATCAACTGTTTGCTCCGCAGGAAGGTTTGATTAACCGATTGGAAAAAGATTGCCGGCAGGAAATCTGCCTCAACGGTTTATGGGATTTTCAGGGAATCGCATTGCCCGCCGGTTTCAAACAAGGTTCGGGCTTTGCGCCTGCCTTGCCGCTTCCCAACGATCGGGATTGGGACAAAACACCTATCAAAATTCCTTCGCCGTGGAATGTAAACGCATTTGCGCGTTACAATATGGAAGGCCCCGATCATCGCGATTTTCCTTCCTATCCCGAATATTGGGAAAATATCGCCATTGCTTGGATGAAAAAAATAATTCAAATTCCTAATGATTGGACAGACAAGCAGATACGCCTGCATTTTGAAGCCGTCGCCGGTTACGCCGAAATCTATGTGAAAGGGAATAAAGTAGCCGAAAATTTCGATATTTTCCTGCCTTTTGAAGTCGATATTAGCCATTTAGTCAATGCAGGAGAGAAAATTGAAATTTTAGTCGGTGTGCGAAAACAGTCGCTTTTTGAAGATAATTCCACGCTTGGACGACGAATTATTCCCGCCGGTTCCATGTGGGGTTCGTTTATCGCAGGCATCTGGCAAGACATTTATTTAATCGCGTTGCCGAAAATCCATATCAGCGACATTTATATTAAACCATTGGTATCCAAACAATTATTAGAATTGAATATCTCGATTGACAATTCAAGCGGAAAAGAAGAAACGCTGCAATTGGAAGGGAATATTCGCGAATGGCTCAACCGCGCAGGAACCGACGTCAATTCCGCGCCGGTGCCGAATTGGGATTTGGCCGAAAACTCGGCTATCAATATTCCTTCCCAAAAAATCAATCTCAAAAACGGAACAAACACAATAACCGTCCAAATCCCTGTCTATGAAGGCGATTTGAATTATTGGACGCCCGAACATCCCAATCTTTACGGCCTTACATTGAATTTAAACGGCAAAAAACAAACCCGAATCGACACCAAATACGAACGTTTCGGTTGGCGCGAATGGACTTTTCAAGGCGACAAGCAATGCCTGAACGGACGTCCTTACGAACTGCGTGGCGATTCGTGGCATTTCATGGGAATCCCGCAAATGACCCGCCGTTATGCTTGGGCTTGGTTCTCGGCTATTAAAGCGGCCAACGGAAATGCCGTCCGTCCCCATGCGCAGATTTATCCGCGCTTCTATTTGGATGTTGCCGACGAAATGGGCATCTGCATACTCAACGAAACCGCGATTTGGGCAAGCGACGGCGGCCCGAAAATGGATTCGCCCCTGTTTTGGGAAAATTGCAGGGAACACATCCGCCGCTTCGTCCTGCGCGACCGGAACCATGCTTCCGTTTTCGGATGGAGCATCAGCAACGAAAATCGCCCCGTCATCCTCAACGTATTCAAAAAACCCGAACTGATGCCTTTCCAACGGCAAGCGTGGAACGATTGGAAAGCAATCGTTTCGACCGGCGACCCTGTCCGCCCATGGATTTCGAGCGACGGCGAAGAAGACGGCGAAGGCGCATTGCCCGTCACCATGGGACATTACGGCGACAACCACACCATGCACGAATGGAAATCGCTCGGCAAACCCTGGGGCGTGGGCGAACACAGCATGGCCTATTACGGCACACCCCGACAAGTCGCGAAATACAACGGCGAACGCGCCTACGAATCCATGCAGGGACGTATGGAAGGCTTGGCCAATGAAGCCTATCATCTCATTGCCGGCCAACGCGAATTGAGCGCCTCTTACGTTTCGGTCTTCAACATTGTGTGGTATGGCTTGAAACCGCTTGCTTTCGGAAAAAAAGATTTGACAACGTCGCCTTCGGTGGAAAACGATGGAATATTTTTCGCGGATTACAAAGAAGGCATCCCCGGCGTGCAACCCGAACGACTTGGCCCTTACAGTTCTACGCTCAATCCGGGATACGACCCCAACTTGCCGCTTTACGAAACGTGGCCGATGTTCGATGCTATTCGTGCGGCCAACGCTCCCGATGCGCCGGCATGGTCGGAATGGCAAAAACCCGAATTGCCTGCACAAAAGGCTATTATCGAACCGGAAAAGCAATATTCCGATATATTGTTCATCGGAAAACCGGATTCCGAATTGAAACAGATTTTGAGCGAACAAGGCCTTGAATTTGCGGAAAAATGCCAATCGCCTCAAAAAGCCATTTATATTGTGGATGGAAGTGCGATTTTGGATAAATCCCTTGCCGAAAATTTGAAAAAACAAGCCGGTAAAGGCGCCGATATATGGATTTGGGGTATTACTCCCGAAACATTATCTTCTTTCAATTTATTATTATCCAATCATTTAAACTTGGAAGCGCGGGAATCCTCGTCTTTCATTCCCAACGATAAATCGTGGATGCAAGGCCTGCACAATTCCGATTTCTACTTTTGCGAAATACAGAAAGAAAACGCTTCGGAATATGGTTTGACAGGCGATTGGGTCGAAAACGGCGAAATATTGTTAAACGCCTGCAACACCGATTGGCGGCAATGGAATCATCGCCCGGAAGAAATCAAAATAGCTTCCGTCTTGCGTAGCGAACGCGAGAAGAAAGGCGCCGCACCGGTATTCATCCGGTATCGCGATAAAAATAATTGCTTCTATATCAGTTCGTTGTTTCGTTTCGCCGAATCGAATAAAGGCAATAAAACATTAGCCGCTATTTTGAAAAACGCAGGTATCCCGGTCGATTCCGCCAAGGTTTTAAATTCGGAACTGTCGCTCGACGCCTCCGGCACGGTCTCTAAACCCTTGAAGGATTTTTGGGTCTGGAGTCCCCGATCATTAGAAAATCTGCTGATTGAACCGGATATGCCCGAACTGCATTTAAGCCTGACGGAAGGCGCCGCAAACAAAATAATATTGAACGAGCGGTTATTGAATAAACTGGAAAATATACCGCTGCAACAGGGTTGGAATCATTTTTCAATCGAAACGGAGAGGCCGGTAACGCTGCGTTTTCAATGCTCGAATCATGCGGAATTTTTGCCGCAATTGAAATTGTCGGTCTATAAAAGCGAGAGTTAATTTTATTTTAATGTTAATCTAATATCTATATGCGAAACAAACTTTTTTTATTTCTATTATTGCTGATGTTGTCGTTTTTTCGATTACAGGCGCAGGAATCCACATTCAAACTCACAGGAATGGTATCGGACGAAAAGAAAGAGCCGGTTATCGGAGCCAATATCACAATTTCCGGCAGCAAAATGGGAACTTCTACCGGTTTGGACGGAAAATTCACAATGCAAGTAAAGGCGGATGATGTATTAATTATCAGCTATTTAGGTTATGAAACGCAGAATGTCCATGTCGGAAAACGTACCCATCTCAACATCATTCTGAAAGAAGATGTGAAGCAGTTGGACGAGGTTGTTATTACGGCGATGGGTATCAGCCGCGATGCCAAATCGCTGCCTTACGCTCGCCAAGCGGTGGATACGAAGTCGATGACCGAAAGCCGCGATGCTAGTCTTCTCAATATGTTGGCGGGAAAAGTATCCGGCCTGCAAATGATTTCCGCCGGCGGCCCGTTGAGTTCGACTCGCGTGGTTATTCGCGGCAACAACTCGCTCACGGAAAATAACCAACCAATGTATGTGGTCGATGGCGTTCCCATCCGCAACGACATGGGAACGAGCGGCGATTTGGATTATGGAAACGCTGCCAACAACATCAATCCCGACGACATCGAAAGCATGGAAGTGCTGAAAGGCGCCAACGCATCCGCACTCTACGGCTCCGATGCGGCCAACGGCGTCATTTTGATTACTACCAAAAAAGGCTCGAAAAAAGCGGGATTGGGCATTTCTTATGCGCTCAACTCTACTTTTTCCTACTTGTATCAATATCCAACCATGCAAAACGTTTACGGAGCCGGTGCGGAAAATCGATGGTTGGGTGGTTACAACACCTACAACACCTCTTATTACAATCCCGAATTGCCTTATGGTATGTTCAGTATGATTATCAGAAACGACGGAACGCAGGCTTGGGGAATGCCGATGCTCGGCTTCGATGTGGTGGGACGAAACGGCGAAGTAAAATCGTACAGCCCTTCGCCCGAAACCATCGGAAATATGTATAAGACAGGCGTTTCCGTAACTAATAGCGTTTCGGCGGACAAGGTTTTCGATAACGGTTCGTCCATGCGGTTTTCCTATACGAATATCCATGCCGACGATATTTTGGAGAATTTCAATATTTTGGATCGCCATTCGTTCAATATCCGCTCCTTCACTAATCTTGCAAAATTCATGAGTTTGGACGTCGGCCTCAAATACGTTTACGAAGATGTAAGCAATCGCGGCTATCGCAACAGTTCTTCGCGCAATCCTTTATGGATATTCGCTAATCTGCCTCGCGATGCAACGCTCGCCGAACTTATGCCCTGGAAAAATCCCGACGGCACGCCTGTTCAGCGCAACGGTATTCCCAATCCCTATTGGGCCTTGAATGAATCGTCCAACGCCGACGATTCTCACTGGCTGCTGGGAAATGTAAGTCTGAATTTTCAACTGCATAAACTGCTCAAACTGCGATTGACGGGTGCAACCGACATTTCTTCCCGACGTAATTGGCGATTCGATAATTATTACTCGCCTTACGACAACGACGGCGCTTATGAAGAATCTTCCGGAACGACAGTCAATAATAATTTCGACGCTCTGTTGATGTACGACCATAATTTAACGGAAAAAATCCGCATCGGAGCCAATATCGGCGCAAGCGATCGATACGAGCGAGGCTACGGCCTTTGGACGAAAGCCGAAGCGCTTCTGCAGTCCGACGTCAAAAGTCTGTCGAATAGTTTGGGCGAAACCAAAAGTTCGCAAAGCTATTGGGGCAAAGAAAAGCAAGCCCTGTATGGCGCATTCAATTTTGCTTTCGACAACTGGTTGTATTTAGACGCTACCGCCCGCAACGAATGGTCGAGCGCCCTGCCCAAAAGCAATTGGTCTTACTTTTATTATTCCTATGGAACGGGAATAATCCTGACCGATTTGCTGAAACTCAACTCGCCGGTTTTGTCGTTCGCGAAAATCCGCGCCTCTTACGCCCAAGTCGGAAACGATACCGGTTTCGACCGCTTGATCAACGGATACAATCGCTCCAACGAAACTTTTCTCGGTTATACTTATTACCGGAGCGAAGAAGTTCGGAAAAACGCCACCCTGAAACCGGAAAGAACCGACTCGAAAGAAATCGGCGCCGACATCCGTTTTTTCAAAGGTCGAATTTCCTTGGATGCAACTTACTATCACAAAACAACTTCCAATCAAATTATCGAAGCGGGTATTTCAAAAATTTCGGGATATGACCGTAAAATTTTCAATGCCGGCGAAATACAAAACCAAGGGGTGGAACTGTCGATGGAAATCGTTCCCATAGAAACGCGAAATTTCCGGTGGCAAACCAATTTCAACTGGGCGATGAACCGTTCCAAAGTCCTTTCTTTGGCGCCGGGCGTCGATCGTTTCCGAATGGATGATGCCGAACCCGGTGTGCTGCTTTACATCGAAGTCGGCAAACCCTACGGCGTAATTTATGGCGACGATTATCAACGCGACCCCGAAGGTAGAATATACGTCAATTTGAATGGAGTGCCGTTAAGCACTCCCGACCAATATCTAGGTTGCGTGGAACCGGATTTTCTGGGAGGATGGCGCAACTCGTTCTCTTACAAAGATTTTGATTTGAATTTCATGATCGATTTCAAAAAAGGCGGCGTTTTGTACTCTTCGTCTGCTTGGCGCGGCGGCGTGGACGGCCAAACCGTCCAATCGCTTGCCGGACGCGAAGAAGATTTCTTCTCCAAAATGATACTGGGCGAAAATGACGACGAGCGGAGGGGTTTTCTCAGTTCGGGCAATACCATTCGGCCCGGCGCCGATTTCGGAGCCAATTCGGTTCTCTATCCCGATGGCGATCGCACCAAGGGAGTTTATATGGAAAATACGGTTTACGGACCGGATGTAGAATACTGGGCGGGACAACCAAGCATGGCTTGGGTGCGCCCGATGGAACATTGGCGACACAACTATTCAAGCCGGGCGCGATATATCTACGACGCTTCCTATATCAAATTCCGTGAATTGAGTTTCGGTTACAATATCCCCAAAAAATGGTTGGCGAAAGCGTATCTCAGCTCGGCTCGTATTTCCGCTGTGGGACGAAATATCGCTATCTTGTATCAAAAGACGCCCAAAGGCATCGATCCCGAAGCAACCAGCTCCGTCGGCAATGCGCAGGGATTGGAAAAAGGCTTTGCCTTA
>JAISWY010000097.1 GCA_031270925.1 Candidatus Symbiothrix sp. | reverse complement strand
GGTACGCCGCAAATAGCCAATCCTATTTACAAGGAAGTAATCGCCCGGCAGATGACATTCGGCACACAACTGGCTATTCCGCAACCCACTTGGCAATGGCAAAAACCGGACGGTTCCCTGGATATGGATCGCCTGCTTCGGGAATTTCAGAAGTTCTGGCGTCGTCATTCGGAAGTCTGGGAACAAAAATCCAATTATACCGAAGCCTTTCCTCATTTGCTGTTGATGGCTTTTCTCCAGCGGGTTACGAATGGAGGCGGTCATATTGAACGGGAGTATGCCGCAGGTCGCGGCCGGATGGATCTGGCGGTTGAATTTGGAGAACAGTGTTACATTATCGAAGTAAAAGTTGTTTATTATTACGACTCCCCGCAGACGGTACGCGAAGAAGGCATGGAACAGATTTGCGATTATCGCGATAAAATTAATGCCGCAGCTCCGGCTTGGTTAGTGATATTCGACCGTCGCCCGAAAGTAAAGGAATTGTCCTGGGAAGAGCGCATCACATGGGAAGCAGATGAAAAAAATCGCGTAACAGTTGTGGGATGTTGAATGTTAGCTGTGAGACCGCACGTTATATTTACTAATTGAACTCACCGCTACTTGAATCTGCGATGTAAATTTTATTAATCAAAAAAAAAACCTACCTTTGCCCTCATATTAAAAATAAGAAGGCAAAGATCTGTTATGGCAAAAAAGAAAAAAATAAAAGGGATGCGTTCCAAACCGCAGTTGAAAAAAGCCGAAATCGCTCGGCGAATGGTCGATTTTTTTAATGCAAATCCGAAAGAACCGGTTAATTATAAGCAAGTTAGCTCAGTTATTGGTATATCTTCCCAAGCCGATCGTTTGATGGTCGCCGAGTTGCTGGAAGAGTTGACATTAGAAGATTTTTTAATTGTCGTCAATCATGGAAAATACCGCTTGAAATTTGCAAGAACTATCTTGGAAGGCTCTTTCGAACGCCGGCACAACGGTAAAAATAACTTTATTCCCGATGGCGGCGGTAATCCTGTGATGGTAGCCGAACGCAATGCGATGTACGCCATGAACCGCGACCGCGTGCGCGTGCAAATGTTGGCCAAACGGCGCAACGCCGAACCCGAAGCCGTTGTAATTGAAATACTTAGACGGGCGCAAGATACAGTTGTCGGCACTTTGGAAGTGAGCAAGTATTATGCCTATCTGATAGTCGATAGCAAAACGCTGGCCAACGATATTTTCATCCCGAAAGAAAAACTGAAAGACGGAAAATCGGGCGAAAAAGCCGTTGTCCGCATCACGGAATGGCCGGACGATAAATCGAAAAATCCGGTTGGAGAAGTAGTTGATGTACTGGGAGTTGTGGGCGGCCAACATACCGAAATGCACGCCATTTTGGTCGAATACGGCCTACCCTACCGCTATCCCGAATCGGTGGAAAAAGCGGCCAAAAAAATCCCGGCAAAAATTACCGGACAAGACATCGAAGTACGCGAAGATTTTCGTAATACCATCACTTTTACCATCGACCCGAAAGACGCCAAAGATTTCGACGACGCCCTATCACTCAAACAGTTGGAAAACGGAAATTGGGAAGTGGGTGTGCATATCGCCGACGTAACACACTATGTTATGCCCGGAACAATCATCGATAAGGAAGCCGCCAAACGCGCCACATCAGTCTATTTGGTCGATCGTGTGGTGCCGATGTTACCCGAAAGTTTGAGCAACGAATTGTGTTCGCTCCGTCCCAACGAAGATAAATTGTGCTTTTCAGCCGTTTTTGAACTGAATGATGAAGCCGGAATCGTGAATTACCGCATTGTACGCACAATCATCAACTCCGACCGGCGATTCAATTACGACGAAGCGCAGGAAATTATCGAAAACACCCGACAATATCCCGACGGAACAATCGAATCGGCGGTGCTGATTTTAGATCGTCTGGCTAAAAAGTTGAGAGATAAACGTTTTCATCACGGCGCCATCAATTTCGACCGCGTAGAAGTGAAATTCGACATCGACGAAAACGGAAAACCTCTGCGCGTGTATTTCAAGGAAGCAAAAGACTCGAACAAATTAATCGAGGAATTTATGCTGTTGGCCAACAAAACGGTAGCCGAAGCCATCGGAAAAGTAGCCAAAGGCAAGAAAGCGAAGAGTTTTGTTTACCGGGTGCATGATTTACCCAATCCCGACAAAATGGCCAATTTTGTACAATTCGTCCGTCGCTTCGGATATAAATTGAAAGACAAAGGATCGACTAAGGATATATCGAAGAGTATCAACGACTTATTAGATACGGTACAAGGCAGGAAAGAACAAAATCTCATCGAAATCGTGGCCATTCGCGCGATGGCGAAAGCGACTTACACCACGCAAAACATCGGCCATTATGGATTGGCTTTTCCATATTACACGCATTTCACGTCGCCCATCCGCCGCTATCCCGATATGATGGTGCATCGCTTGTTGGAACGCTACCTCGTCGGCGGCCGCTCGGTTCCGGAAGACAAACTGGAAGACGATTGCAAACATTGCAGCAACATGGAAAACTTGGCGGCGCAGGCCGAACGCTCGTCCACCAAATACAAGCAGGTAGAATTTATGTCCGACAAAATAGGCCGTGTGTTCGACGGCGTAATTTCGGGCGTAACCGAATGGGGCTTGTACGTCGAAATCAACGAAAACCACTGCGAAGGAATGGTTCCGATGCGCGAACTGACCGACGATTTTTATCATTTCGACGACAAAACATATAGCTTGATTGGCCAATGCAATAAGCACCGTTACAGCCTTGGCGATGCGGTGCGAATCAAAGTAGTACGCACCAATTTGGAGAAAAAACAATTGGATTTTGTTTTGGAATAAATAGACTGATTCCTTTTTCAAATTGACTAATTTCATACATTTTTTAGAAAAAAACGGCTGATTCTTTTTTTGAGGTGCTATTGACTTTTCAAGGCAGTTCAATTAAGGCTCAGTTGCAAAACCCTGTGTTTAGCAGAGGCAACAGACCGCAGGTCTGAATATCAATAACCCCCAATGAAGCGAAGCGATTGGGGGGTGCGAGAAATACATCGACCTCCTCAACCCGAAGGGTTGAATATCCGAAATAAATCACTATCTTAGCCCAATTAATCAACTTGTTAATTGATCTATTCAACCCACTTCGGGGTTGAGGGGAGAGTGGTTATTTCTCTATCCCCCAATCGCTTCGCTTCATTGGGGGTTATTAACATTCAGACCTGCGGTCTGTCGCTTCTACTTAACACAGGGTTTTGCAGGTGACCCTCAATTAAAATCAGATGTCTCCACGCGGTCGCTACGCTCCCTTGGTCGACATGACGGGACGCCGCGTCATGTCGAGCGGAGCGAAGCGAAGTCGAGACATCTAATTTTAATTTAGCTGCATTGAAAAGTCAATAGTGCCTCAAAAAAAATTTAACCAAAAAAACGAAACTTTTTGTATGAAATTTGCGTAAATAAATTATAATACATATCTTTGCAAATCAAATTAAAAGATGCAAAATAAACAAGATATAGAAGAAAACAAAAAATTTTATCAATAATAATTATTAACAATAAAAAAATGAAGATGAAGAAAATTAAATTTTTAGCGCTGTTGTTCATGGCATCGACAACGGCAAGTGTGAACGGACAAGTTCTAATCGGCGAAAACGCCACAAACACCCCACATGTAGGGGCAATCCTCGAATTGGAAAGTACAAACAAAGGTTTGTTGCTACCTAATGTGGCATTGCACGACGCCGAGATTTTGACTGTTGGCAGCCTTACTGCCAATTCTGATGAAACGGCTAAGGGCATGGTTGTATATAATCCCTATCCTTATGCATGTGATGGAAAGGGTATTTACGTTTGGGACGGGTCTAAATGGGTAGGCGTATATACTCAAGGACTTGTTATTGCAGACGCAACTTACTATGCACCCGACCCAAATAAAACGGTTGCTATTCCTACTGCATCGGGAGACCTTACTTTTCTGACTTACAACCTCGGAGCTAATCCGGCCCTCACTCCCAAGCAGCAAATGGCTTACCGAAGCTCGGCAAGCCCTTCTTATGAGGACGTTACCGTTTTGGGGGGTTTATTTCAATGGGGAAGGAAAGATTATGCCCACGCTTCACGTTACAATAAAACCGACAAGCCCGACCACTTTATGACCGAACACACTTATTATACATCATACAACCCCGATACCGACCATCAATTTGTATGGGGCAAAAATTTAAACACCAACAGCGATTGGATTACTCCTGTGAGTAACAGTAATTTGTGGGGTAATGGCGGCAACCTGGCCGAACAAACCAATGACAATTATTCAAGCTTCACTCCCAGTGCGACTAATAATGTGAATGATCCTTGCCCTACAGGATTTCGCGTTCCTACTCAGCATGAATGGTCATTGATTATAGGACAAAATGCCACTAATGCGTCTAACACAACCGAAGATGATCATTTCAGTTTTCCAGCTTCCGATGTATCTTTTACCAATGCTCGCAATCCTGATATTACATGGGTTCGCGTTAAAAATGGTAAAACGATAACGGAACCATCTTGGAGTAGTCCGGCTGATGATAGTGGTTTTGCAATTTATAACACGCAGGCATGGAATAATTATACTATTATAGAAGGTGTGGATTTAACTACAGAAGACGCTCCCAATCCGTTAATGTTTCTACCCGCTGCCGGCTACCGAAGTTTCGAGTCTTGCGGATATAACACCCTTGGCGGCTATTATTGGAGTAATATAGGCGCTGGTGGACTCAGCAGGTATATGTACTTTAAGGAGCCTTGCAACTTGTTCGCGACCGGCAATAGCAATCGCGCTTTTGGGTTTAGTGTTCGCTGTGTTTCAGAATCCAACTAACTTATTTTCATCTCATTGTTAATAACTTAAAAAACAAACTCATCATGGCAACAGAAGAAACAACAAAACAAACCTTGCTGCTGCCGAAAAGAATTAGCCAATAAATAGGCTGATTCTTTTTTTGAGGTGCTATTGACTTTTCAAGGCAGCTCAATTAAGGCTCAGTTGCAAAACCCTGTGTTTAGCAGAGGCGACAGACCTGCGGTCTGTCGCTTCTACGTAACACAGGGGTTTGCAAGTGTCCCTCAATTAAAATCAGATGTCTCCACGCGGTCGCTACGCTCCCTTTTCCTTTGCCCGTCCCGTCATGTCGAGCGAAGCGAAGCGAAGTCGAGACATCTGATTTGCCAATTATTATCCCTATACTTCCTCTGTAAAAAACTTTTTTCATTGCTCGCGCTTGGAAAACCCAAGTTTTTCATGTAATTTTGCGCCGAAATTTTTCAGGGCGGGGTGCAAGTCCCCACCGGTGGTAATAGTCCACGACTCGCCAAAGTCCGGCGATTGAATCCGTGCAATTCGGATACCGACGGTATAGTCCGGATGGGAGAAAAATATTTATGAAAAGAACAAGTTTATTTTGCGCCTTGCTTTTAGGTGCGCATGTGTGTGTATCGGCTCAGGTGAGCCAAGTAACGGACTCTTCTACTGTCCAAGTGTTAAACGAAATTGTAGTTACGGCTGCGCAAATCGCCGACCGCGCACCGGTTACACTGCAAACGATTCAGTCGAAAGAAATCAGCGATTTTTTGAGTACAAAAACCTATCCCGAAGTGTTGCGGAACATCGGCGGCGTGTACTCTACGGCCGAATCGGGCAGTTATGGCGATGCAAAAATCAACATCCGCGGTTTCAAACAGGAGAATTTTACGGTTATGCTCAACGGCGTACCTTTGTCGGGTTTTCGTAGCGGTTCGTTGTTTTGGAACAACTGGCTCGGATTGACGGACGCCACTTATCGCATCCAGCTACAAAAAGGTGTGGGTGGCTCGATGTTGGCTGCCAATTCAATGGGCGGAACGATCAACATCCTGACCAAACCGGCCGAACAGGAAGTCGGCCGCAACCTCACTTACAACATTACCGACTACGGATTGAATAACCTGCGCTTGTCGCTCCATTCGGGCGAAATGAAAAATGGCTGGGCGGTCAGTTTCATCGGTTCGCGGACTTGGGGCGACGGTTATGTCGATGCTACTCCGGTAGATTCGTGGGGATATTTCTTGAATGTGCGTAAACGGCTGAACACCAAACATTCGCTATTGTTTACCTTACTCGGTTCGCCCGAAAAGCATGGTCAGCGCTCACAAAAACTATCTTCCGAAGAAACGGAAAAATACGGATTGAAATACAACAAAAATTGGGGATATTACAACGGGAAAACCAATAACGTAAGCGCCAATTTCTATCACAAGCCCTACCTTTCGGCGACACATTTTTTCTCCATTTCCGATAAAGCGAGCTTATCGAATACGCTCTATTTTTCCATCGGAAACGGCGGCGGAAAATGGACGGAAAACGCCGGCGGAGCAAAAATCACCAATACGCTAAATGCTTATGGACAAATCGATTGGGATGCTGTTGCAGCCAGCAATCAAGCCAATGGACAAGCCTTCAATATCCAATCCGATTATCTGGCGGGACATACGTGGACAGGCTTAAAATCGGCTTTCGATTATTCGCTTAGTGAAAATTGGAAATTATCGTCGGGATTGCATTACCAATACTTCTATTCGTGGCAAAATGAGCGGATTACCGATTTGCTCGGCGGCGATTATTGGTTCGAAGATTACGAACACAAATCCTTGGCCGGTGTAGCCGGACGGAATCCTCAAAAAACCGTCGGCGATTATATCCGTTTGAATAACGGCGATCGCGACAATCATCTATCTCTTTATGCACAAGCCGATTACATTTCGGGAAACATCCACGCTTTTGCGGGTGCACTGCTAACGACGACCGTTTATCAACATTGGGATAAATACAATTACGTCGATCATTTTTACAGCGATCGGATTCTGGCTTTCGGTGGCAATCTAAAAGCCGGAACTAGCGTACAAACAGCTGAAAATCAAAATATTTATTTGAATGGAGGAATTTATTCGCGCACACCCTACAGCAATGTTTATTTCGCCAATAACACCAATGAAATAACGAAAGATGTGCGCAACGAGCAAAATTACATCGTCGAAGCAGGTTATAAATTTTCGACCGGAACAACGAAATTAACAGTCAACGCTTATTTCAATTATTGGAAAAATAAAGC
>JAISWY010000340.1 GCA_031270925.1 Candidatus Symbiothrix sp. | reverse complement strand
TCCCATACTCCGTAGGAGTTGCCCGTTTGTTGGGATAGCGCACCTTTTCGGGCAACGCCTGCGGCGTTCGGTGAAAGGAGGCGTATCACTACCCCCAGATAAATCTGGGGGTTATTCACAGGCAAGTCCGCAGGACTTGTTAAATACATTGAAAAAGCCAATAGCACCTCAAAAAAAGATTTAGCCGTCATAATGTTTAATTTTTTATTTGATGTTTTTTTTTTACTTTTGTTGCTTTTTATTGCAGGACGCAACCATCGCTATTCGGCAATAAAAAACAAATATTTCGAGATAAATTCAAATATAAAATCACAAGTAGTTATAAATCAATTTAATAATTTTGAAAATGATTAACATTTTAGAAAAAATTGAAACAATCCGTAAGGAAAAAGGTATTAAACAATCTGTTATCGCGGAACAGTTGGGAGTTAAACAAAATACATATTCCCAATACATGACGTGGAATTAATAAAAGTATTAGTGTTTAATTGCATAACTTTTTTCGCAGGTGAGTTCGAGTCTCATCCTGCGCACATTTTTCGATTGAAAATGAAAAATATCCTGTTTTTAAGTTGTTTGTTATTCATGGCTTGCAATCGCTCGGAACAAGCGGCGCAAACGCAATTGGAGCAAGTGCAACAGTTGTATGAAAACAATCAATTCAATGTGGCTAAACAAAAGATGGATGAGCTAAAATCCAATTATCCAACAGCTTACGCTACCCAAAAAGAAGCATTGGCCTTACGGCGCCGAATCGAATTAAAGGAACAGGAACGCAATTTACTGTTTTGCGACAGCTTGTTGCCGGTTTGTATAAAAGAAGTCGAAAAAATAAAGCAAAATTTTGTTTTTGAAAAAAAGGAATACGATCCCGCAGGCCAATACACCGCCAAATGTTGGGATCCCGAAACAACCGGAAACTATCTTCAAACTACAGTAAACGAAGCCGGCAAAATTATTTTTACCAGCGTTTATCAAAGCAACCGTCCCTTGAAGCACAACCAAATAAAATTAGCCATTGCTTCGGGAGAATACATTGAAACACAAACAGTTCCATACGATGGGGGATTGAACTACCGCTTCCGGGATACATTCGGCAATTGTTACGAATATGTTTCATTTAGCAACGGACGCGACAATGGCGCCGTCGCATTCATCTATCAAAACGCTGCATCGAAAATTTCATTGCAATACCTCGGCGGCACGTCTCAACCGACCCGAATTTTGTCCGAAAAAGAAAAAAAAGTCATAATCGAAGTTTGCAATTTAGCATCTATCTTATCCGAAATCAACCAATTACAACAAGAAAAAATAAAAGCCGAAAAACGAATTGCTTATTTGCACGACAAGCTGAAAAAATTGTAGTATCTTTGCAGCCAAATTTCAAAAAACGATGCTTACAGTAGAGAAAATAGGCGGTACATCGATGTCGCAATTCGGCGATTGCTTGAATAATGTTATTCGCGTAAATCATTCGAAATCAAACTTATACAATCGTATTTTTGTGGTTTCGGCCTATAATAATGTTACCAACCGACTGTTGGAACACAAAAAAACAGGCGAGCCGGGCGTGTATGCCAAATTCCTCAATAATGAAGATTATGTTACGGCTTTGGACGAGATTTGTCATAAATTGCTGGAAATCAACCGTTCGATGGCCGGCATCGGTTTGAACTTGCCGGAAGCCGATAATTTCATCACATTCCGTATCGAACAGGCAAAAACGTATCTCTCGTCGATGTACCAAGTCTTGGCGTCGGGATATGTCGAAAAAAGCAGCATTTATTTGGCTGCCCGCGAAATTCTGGCGTCGTTGGGAGAAGCGCATTCGGCTTGGAACTCGGTCAATATCTTGAATAACCACGGCATCAATGCTACGTTTATCGATTTATGCGGTTTCAATGATAATGAAATGCTGACAATTGACGAACGGATTCACAAAGCTTTCCAAGGCATCGATTATTCCAGAACTTTATGCGTGGCAACCGGCTATACCAAAGGAACAGAAGGAATTATGCGTGCTTTCGACCGCGGTTATTCCGAAGTTACATTCAGTAAAATCGCCGTCGAATTACAAGCCGACGAAGCTGTTATCCACAAAGAATATCACTTGTCGAGCGCCGACCCGAAATTAGTGGGCGTGGACAAATCAATTCCCGTGGGCAATACCAATTATATTATAGCCGATCAGTTGGCCGATGTGGGTATGGAAGCCATTCATCCCAAAGCGGCTAAACCCTTGGAATTGGCAGGAATAAAAATTAGAATTAAAAATACATTTGAACCCGATCATCCGGGAACATTGATTTCAAAAGAATATGTTTCGCCGGTTCCGAAAGTCGAAATCGTTTCGGGAACAGACAAGGTCTTGGCCTTTGAAGTACACGATCCGTTGATGGTAGGCGAAGTCGGTTACGACCTGAAAATCATGCAGTTAATGCGTAATTTCGGAATCAGTTACATACTGAAATCGACCAATGCCAACAGCATCACGATGGTAGTTTGGGACAAGCACGAGGTGCATAAAATGCTGGAAGAAATGAAATTGGCCGTCTATCAACTCACTGTGAAACCGGTTGCTTTGGTTTGTGCGATGGGAACAAATATCGCACGTCCCGGATTCTTGTACCGTGGCGCTAAGGCTTTGAGCGACAATAATATAAACATCGAATGTTTTGCACAATCGTTGAGACAGGTCAATCTGCAATTTGTGATTGCACGCGACCGTTACGCCGATGCTGTAATTGCCTTAAACGATGCGCTTTGCTTAAATAATTGAAATATGGGAAGATTTGATTTTCAGGATTTTGTCAGTACATTTATCGTCCTGTTCGCCATTATCGACGTTACGGGTTCGATACCTATTTTTGTTGATTTGAAAGGGAAAAACAAGAATTTCAGTCCTTTGAAAGCCTCGTTTTTTTCATTTTTGATTTTGATTGCCTTCTTTTTCGTGGGCGAAGGTATTTTGCGTCTGTTTAACGTGGATGTACAATCGTTTGCAGTGGCCGGTTCGGTCGTTTTGTTCGTGATTGGTTGCGAAATGACGTTCGGCGTGGAGATTTTCAAGATGGACAGTCCGTCGGGCAATGCAACGATGATACCGATTATTTTTCCGTTGTTGGCGGGGCCGGGCGCGTTTACCGCTTTGTTGTCGTTGAAAGCCGAATACAGTTCGTTGGTTATCCTTTCGGCCTTATTACTCAATATGATTATTGTTTATATGGTTTTAAAACACGTAGGTTGGATTGAACGAATAATCGGTTCCGGCGGGACTTATGTTTTGCGTAAGTTTTTCGGAATCATCGTGTTGGCTATCGCTGTAAAATTGTTTATGGGGAATATTACATCTTTATTAGGAAGTTAAAAATATATGGATTGGTTAGTCGAATTGTTTTGGAGCGATAGTGTCGCTCATACGGTTTTGTTGTTTGCCATTGTTATTTCGTTAGGTATCGCTTTGGGGAAAATCAAGGTCTTTGGTATTTCGCTGGGCATTACGCTCGTTCTTTTTGTAGGGATTCTCTTGGGGCATTTCGGATTGAAAGTCAATGAGCATATCCTGCATTTCATGAAAGAATTTGGATTGATTCTGTTTGTCTATTCGATTGGTTTACAGGTGGGGCCGGGATTCTTTTCGTCGTTCAAAAAAGGTGGAATTACCTTGAATATGCTGGCGATGGGAATTGTTTTTCTGGGCGTCATTATTACTATTGTGATCAAATACTCCACCGGATTGCCGATGCAAACGATGGTCGGCATTCTGTCGGGAGCCGTTACCAACACGCCCGGCTTGGGAGCTGCACAACAGGCATTTAACGATATGACGGGACACAACGATTCGACAATTACGATGGGTTACGCCGTGGCCTATCCCTTGGCCGTTATCGGGATCATCTTCTCTATCATGCTGTTACGTTATATTTTCCGGATAAATCTGAATAAGGAAACCGAACAGCTGAACGAAAATTCGCAAAGCAAAGACGAGCAAATCGAATTGGTATCGCTGGAAGTGAACAATCCTGCCATTTTCGGAAAAAACATCGGCGATATTCATCGTTTAATCGAACGTAAATTCGTAGTTTCCAGAATCTTACATCATTCGAATAAACAAATAGAAATCGCTTCTTCACAATCGGTATTACAGGAAAGCGACCGGATTTATGTCGCCACTACACCGGTCAATCGCGATGCGGTCATTGCCTTTTTGGGTCGCCAAATTGAGATGCAACAGACCGAATGGGATATTTTGGACAGCCATTTGGTTTCGCGCCGGATTTCGATTACCAAGTCGAGCGTGAACGGACGATCGATTCGCCAATTGAATTTGCGGTCGAGTTTCGGCGTCAATATTACCCGCGTAAACCGTTCGGGCGTCGATTTGATCGCCGATCCGAGCCTATACTTGCAGATGGGCGACCGCGTAACGGTGGTCGGTGATGAAGCCGCCATTCGTAGCGTCGAACGCTTTTTGGGCAATCAGATGAAGCGTTTGCACGAACCTAATTTGATTCCTATTTTTATCGGTATATTCTTAGGTGTACTTTTGGGCAGCATTCCGTTTGCCTTCCCCGGCATCCCACAGCCTGTGAAATTGGGATTGGCAGGCGGCCCTTTGATTGTAGCCATTTTGATTAGTATTTTCGGTCCTAAATATCATTTGGTAACTTATACCACGATGAGCGCCAATTTGATGTTGCGCGAAATCGGTATCTGTCTGTTCTTGGCCTGTGTAGGTTTGGGCGCCGGCGAAAATTTTGTCAACACCATTGTTAATCAAGGCGGTTGGAACTGGATTGCTTACGGCTTTATCATTACGGTAATTCCGATTTTGATTATCGGAATCATCGGCCGTTCGGTCTTCAAATTAAACTATTATACGTTGATGGGGCTTTTGGCCGGAGGTACAACCGACCCGCCTGCCTTGGCCTACTCCAATGCGACAGCCGGAAACGATGCGCCGGCGGTAAGTTACGCCACGGTTTATCCGCTCACCATGTT
>JAISWY010000087.1 GCA_031270925.1 Candidatus Symbiothrix sp. | reverse complement strand
GCAAGATGCAGGGCGATTCGATTTCCGGGATATTTACGGCCAAGCGCCCGCTTACGAGTGTGATTTCCGCTTTGGGGTCGTCGGGATAAGTCGAGATGTTAAATTCGGTTCCGTAGGCGCCGGCTATCAGTCCGTCGGGCAGAGCCACTTCAAAACGATGTTGCTTATCGGCCTGTACTTTGAAATAGGCTTCGCCGATGAGCGCTACTTGCCGTGTATTATCCGTAAATCGTTGCGGATAAGTAAGTTTGGATCCCGAATTGAGCCAGACTTTCGAGCCGTCGGGCAAATCCACTTGGCTAATCTGACCGTAGGCGGCGTTGATTTCGATTTGTGCAACCGGCGACAATGCGGATGATTGACGAGAAACATGGAACAAGGCAATCAGCGCGGGCAGCAATAATACGGCGGCAGCGTTGCGGACAAAACGGAAAATGTTTTGGCGGAAACGCAGGGCGACAATTCGCTTGTGCAGTTGTTGCCATCGCGCTTCCACATCCGATTCGTTGTGTAGTTGCAAGATTCCCATCCATCGGTCGATGCAGGAAATATCTTCGTCCGTTTTTACTTGTTTTTCCATTCTAAATGTTACATTAATATACAAATTAGACGAACAAGTGGAAAAATACCCTATTTCCCAAAATTATTTCTTACCTTTGGCATTCTAATTTTAATTGATAGAAAATGAAAACGATTCATCGTATTTTTGGAATGTTGTTGTGCACTCTTTTATGCCTCAACATTCAAGCGCAAGGTTTAAAAGCTTTCCAACTGGCCAACGGCCTGCAAGTGTATGTTTGGGAAGATGAAAACATGACTGAAGTTACGGGTATGCTGGCCGTGAATGCAGGTTCGAAAGACGAACCCGAAAATTTTACCGGTCTGGCGCATTACCTCGAACATTTGATGTTCAAAGGAACCGACAAAATAGGTACGATTGATTGGGAAAAAGAAAAACAGGTTTACGAGCAAATCATCGCCAAATACGACGAACGCGCAACAACGGCCGATGCCGCCAAGCGTGATGCTATCGCGAAAGAAATCAATCAATTAGCGATTGAAGCCGCGCAATACAATATTCCAAACGAAATGGCAATCCTGATGCAAAACATGGGTTCGAGAGGTACGAATGCTTCCACTTCTTTCGACCAAACCGTTTATTACAACGCTTTTCCGGCGGGAGAAATCTACAAATGGCTGGAATTGTATTCTCAACGCTTAATCAATCCCGTTTTCCGCAATTTTCAAGCGGAACTGGAAACGGTTTACGAAGAATTTAACCGCAGTCAGGATGAACATGGCAGGCAGGAACAGGAATTTTTGTTCAAAAATATTTTTCCCGATCACCCTTATTCCCGCAGTGTTCTTGGGTTTCCCGATCATCTTAAAAACCCGCAATTGAGCAAGTTAATCGAATTTTACAATACATGGTATGTTCCGAACAATATGGCTCTGATTTTAATCGGAAACATCAAAGCCAACCAGGTAGTCGGCATGATTAAGGAAAAATTCGGCCGTTTGGAAGCCAAACCCTTGCCCGAACGCAAGCAATATCCGCAAACGCCTTTGAATGGCCGCAAGGAAGTGAACACGAAAATTTCGCAAATGCCATACCTTACTTTGTCGTTTCCCGGAATTACGGCCTCGGACAAAGATGATGTGGCTTTAAGTATTTGTACATCCATCTTATCGAACTCCGCCAATACCGGTTTGATTGATAAACTGGAACTTGACGGCGATTTATTGGGCGTAAATGCAGGACTTGTGTCATTGAAAGAACGTGGCATATTGCTTGTTACAGCTGTTCCCTATTACGATGTAAACCAGCGCCGTTTTGAATCCTTGAAATCGACGGAAAAAATCGTATGGAAAGAAATCAAGAAATTGCAGAACGGCCAATTCGACGACTGGCTGGTGCAATCCATCAAAAGCGATTTGATTCGCAACTTCGATTTGCAAATGGAAGACGCTTTCTTCCGCGCACGAGCCATTACCGAAATGTTCATCAACAGTCGCGACGTAACTGATTTGCTGAATTACAAAGAACGAGTGGAATCCATTACAACAGAAGAAATTAAAGCTATCGCCAAAAAATATTTCGTTAACGATTTCGTGGCGATTTATTTCAACGAAGGCAAACCGGGCAAGGGAATCACTTTGGAAAAACCCAATTACGAACCGGTTATTCCGGCGCGTGCATCCGAATCGGAATATGCCGCGCAATTCCGATTCCTTCCGGCAAAATATGCGCCGAAATTCGCCGATATGAACGATGTGGAAAGCCGGCAAATCAACGACCGCTCGAAATTCTTCTACACGAAAAATCCCGAAAACGATATTTTCTCGCTGAGCTTGCGATTCGGAATCGGAACCGCCAAAATGCCGAAACTACGCCTGGCCGTTCCATTGATGAACAATGCCGGAATTATGCCCGACATCGAGGCGCAAAAAGTGAAGCAGGAGTTTAGTAATTTGGGTACAACTTGCCGTTATTACGTGGACGACAATTATTTATACGTGAGCCTCTATGGGTTTGAAACCAATCTCGAAGCTTCCTGTAACTTGATGACACGACAGATTTTGCTCCCGAAATTGGACGAAAAACAGATGAACAGCATGATCGGCAGTTACTACCAGTCGCGCCGTTTTGAAAAGGAATCGAACGAAAGCTTGAGCGACGCTTTGCTCGAATACCTTTTATATAAGGACAAATCGATATATCTCGATCGCTTGGAACTCGAAAAAGTGATTTACTACACGGTATCCGAATTGACCGGCGAATTTCAACGCGCCACCGACTACGAAGCCGAAGTTTTTTACGTGGGCAATTTGCCGATCGACGAAGTCTATGATATTTTGAGTAAGAATTTGCCGATGAAACAGGGCGAACGCGAATCCTCTTCTCCCGAAATTCGGCCGAGAACCGCGTATTCCGAACCCAGCATTTATTTCTTGCCGAACAGCGACGCCAAGCAAAGTTCGATTTCGTTCTACATTCAGGGAAAGGAATATACGAAAGAGCAGGATCCGGTCATCAACGCTTTTAACCAATATTTCGGAAAGGGATTTTTTACCGATTTGGTTAGTCAGGAAATCCGAGAATACCGTTCGCTGGCCTATTCTTCGGGAGGTGGTTATGTCCGGCCGGTAAAGGAAAAAAATCAGGGACTTTTTTACGGTCAAGTAGAAACGCAAGCCGATAAAACATTGACGGCAGTAGAAGTTTTCATGAGCTTGATTAACGACATGCCGCTCTATCCCAACCGGATGGCTAATTTGAAAAATTATTTGAAAAACTACGATTCGGTCGAAAAACCGCGATTCCGCAACGCCGGTCAAACATACGATGCGTGGCGGTTGAGAGGTTATACCGAATCGCCCGCCAAGACGAATCAAACGGCCATCGACCGGATTACCTTCGACGATTTGGTTCAGTTCTACGAAGAAAACATCAAAGGCCAGCCGATTGCCATTTCCATTGTGGGCAATCCGAAGAATATTGATTTGAAGGCTTTGGAGAAATTCGGGAAAGTAACGCGGATTTCTACTTCGCGGATTTTCAGCGAAAAATAAATTCGATTGATGCAATTTAAAATCGTATCCGATTATCAACCTACCGGCGACCAGCCCCAAGCTATCCGGGAGCTGGCCGCCGGTATTCGTGCCGGTATGCCGTATCAAACCTTGTTGGGCGTAACCGGTTCGGGTAAAACATTTACGATTGCTAATGTTGTTAAAGAAGTTGATAAGCCGACTTTGGTGTTGAGCCATAACAAAACGCTTGCCGCTCAGCTATACAGTGAATTTAAGACGTTTTTTCCGAATAACGCGGTCGAATATTTCGTTTCGTATTACGATTATTACCAGCCGGAAGCCTATTTGCCGAGTTCGAATACTTACATTGAGAAAGATTTGTTGATCAACAATGAAATCGACCGGCTGCGTCTGTCGGCTTCTTCCGCCCTGCTTTCGGGGCGATCGGATGTGATTATCGTTTCGTCCGTTTCGTGCTTGTACGGCATGGGAAATCCCGAAGATTTCCGGGAAAATGTAGTGCATATCCGTCAGGGAATGACGTTTTCGCGCAATGTTTTCCTGCATCAACTGGTGCAAAGCCTGTATTCGCGTAATCAGGTGGAATTTAAGCGCGGCGTGTTCCGGGTAAACGGCGATACGGTCGATATTTGCTTGGCTTACAATGAGGTAGCCCTGCGCGTGATTTTCTGGGGCGACGATATTGAGGAAATTTATACCTTCGATCCGCTGACAGGACAGCGCTTGGAAATTTTCGACCGATACGATATTTATCCGGCCAACATTTTCGTTACTACGCAGGAACGTATCCACGCGGCCGTTCAGGAAATCGACTTGGATTTGGGCGAGCGAGTCGGTTTCTTCAATTCCATCGGTAAAACGGAAGAAGCCAAACGTTTATATGAACGGGTTACCTTCGATTTGGAAATGATTCGCGAATTGGGTTATTGTTCGGGCATCGAAAATTATTCCCGTTATTTGGATGGTCGTATGGCCGGCAGCCGTCCGTTCTGCCTGCTCGATTATTTTCCGAAAGATTTTTTGGTTGTGATTGATGAAAGCCACGTAACCATTCCACAAATCAGGGCGATGTATGGCGGCGATCATTCACGGAAATTGAGCTTGATTGAATACGGATTCCGTTTGCCCGCAGCGATGGATAACCGCCCTCTGACTTTCGATGAATTTGAATCGCTTACACCGCAGAAAATATTCGTGAGCGCTACTCCCGCCGATTTTGAATTGGAATTGTGCGAAGGCGTTGTAACCGAACAAGTTGTACGCCCGACGGGATTATTGGATCCGCCGATCGAAGTTCGTCCGAGCTTGAATCAGATGGACGATTTGATGGAAGAAATTCAAATCAGGGTAGAACGCAATGAACGTACTTTGGTTACGACTTTAACCAAACGCATGGCCGAAGAATTGAACGCCTATTTCCTAAACTTAGGCATCCAAACCGCTTACATTCATTCGGATGTGGAAACCTTGAAACGCATCGAAATCATGGAGCGGCTTCGCCAAGGTGTATTCGATGTGTTGATTGGCGTGAATCTGTTGCGCGAAGGATTGGATTTACCGGAAGTTTCATTGGTTGCAATTCTCGACGCCGACAAGGAAGGTTTTTTACGTTCGCATCGTTCGCTCACGCAAACCGCAGGTCGCGCCGCCCGTAATATCAACGGACGAGTGATTTTTTACGCCGACAAAATCACCGACAGTATGCAAAAAACAATCGACGAAACCAATCGCCGGCGCGAAAAGCAACTGCAATACAATGCCGAGCACAATATTACTCCACAACAAATCCGCAAGCAAATCGGCACATCCGATTTAATTCAAAATACGGCCAAGCACGAACCCAAAGCCTACATCGAACCCGAACCGAAAATCATGTTCGCCGCCGATCCGGTTGTGCAGATGATGACCAGGGAGCAATTGCAAAAAGCCATCGAGAAAACCCGTAAAATGATGATGGACAGCTCCCGAAAATTAGATTTCCTCGAAGCTGCCCAATATCGCAATGAATTAATCAAATTGGAGGATCGGTTGAAAACGCAATTCTCCGCTTGAAAAGGCGCTGTCCGTGTGCGGTTTAAAACTCCGCTCCGCTCGACATGACGCGCTTCCAGAGTGAGGGGATGAGGGAACAGGCAAAACCCTGCAAACGAAGGGCTGAAAGCCCGTAAATCATTAGCGTAGGGCGCCGCCCTACGGAAGGAATGTGCGAAGAACCCTAAGCCCTGCAAGGGCGAAATCCAAACAAGCGGAGTACGCCCCGTTGGGGCTTGGGGGGATGGGAGGTGTCGCTCGTAACACAGGGCGTTGCCCAGTCGTGTTCGGAAGATTGTCGCATTGCGGTACGCCGTCAGGCGTAAACCGTGAATAACCCCCGGATTTATCTGGGGGTAGGCAATGCAACTCACTCACGCTAACGCCGTTAGGCCTTGCCCGAAAAGGAGCGCTATCCCACCAAGCGGGTAACTCCTTCGGAGTATGGGAGAGATGAGCGATTCCACTACCCCCGGATAAATCCGGCGCTGACAAATCTTTATCGGAAGAAGTAATCGGGCAACTGAAAGAAATCGAAGACCGGTATCAAACCGAAATTGAAGATATACTTCAATACGAACAGAAAGCGGCGCTGGAAATAAAGAAAGAAGAGAAGAAAAATGCGGCGAAGAAAGAAGCGCAAGCAGCAGTCAAGGAAGCAAAAAAAGCCGATAACAACGAAACTAAGAAATAAAAGTCATGAAAAACAGGATAATAAGCCTTTGTGCAGGATTGTGTATTGTGGGATTGTTGCAGGCTCAAACAACTACGTTGAATCAAACATCGGGAACAATAAGCATATCGCAAAGCCAATATGTAAACAATATGGATCGATACTGGTATATCGACGCGGGTTCCAATTCGGAATTTCTTCAAATGGAAATTGATATAAATACGGAGTTGGGTTATGACTTATTGAGTGTTTACAGCGTAGATGATAATTGGGAAATCATTTCCACAGATTTATTTATTTCAGGTTCCCAAAGCATTCATATTGCCCCGTCCGGCCACAACGGGAAAGCCGTGATTCATTTCACGAGCGACGGCAGTGTTAACGGCATGAGCGGATACGGTGGGTTCAATATCTTTTTTTATTGTACTCAGCATGTAATGTCCGATTCGTATGTTTCGGGGAATGCTTACATAGATGGCTCTTTACGGGTTGGTACATATCCCAACAGTCAAAATTTGCAGGTAACCGGCAACAGTTACTTTACGGGAAAAGTAGGCATAGGCGCCACCACCTCGACGGCCAACTTGGAAGTGTACGGCAATAATGCCAATTTTGTAGTAAGAGGGAGTACAACACGACTTGAAATCGGGGTACCATCCTGCAATGGATACTATGCTCCCACGGCAGTACCGGGCGACGTTGTATTACGGCCATTAGGAATGGTTAACGGGCGTTTTGGATTAATATTCAATTTGCCGACAATTACCGGCGATGGAAATTCAACGATTAAATTCAGCGACAGTAAAAATGGAGACCTTTTGATATTGCGTAATAATAAGACTGCATACCTCAACGGTAAATTAGGCATCGGCAAGAGTAATCCCGACGTTGAGTTGGATGTGAACGGCAGTGTCTCTATTCCTTATGGGCAATCCTACAGGATAGGTTCCATTAACGATTCGGGCAATCGCTTACGATTGCATCATAACGGCGCATCCGGTCATGCTTATATTGATTTTGCACCCGATTTGTATTTCCGTTCCAATGCGGTTGGTAATACGATGACTTTTCTCCAAAACGGCAATGTCGGCATCGGCACAACCACTCCTCAAGCGCTATTCGATATAGGCAGCGCCACTGCCAATGAAATGAAATCCATTTTAGCCCGTTTGTCGGAAGGAGGCACATCGTGGCTTGGCGTTAAGGCATACGATTCGCAACCAACTTATGATAAAATGTTTGCAATCGAGCACAAATTCTACAATGTAGTCAATAATTCCATCAATTTTCACCGTGGCGGCGGTACAAGCGACGGATCTATTACTTTTGATGTTCACGGCGGCCGCCGTATAGCCAAATTTTGCTATCGAGGCTTGGATGTTTTCGGAACTGTTGCCGCTAAACACGTAATAATAACCGAAACCGAATGGGCGGATTTCGTCTTTCACGACAATTACCGTTTGCGCCCGCTGTCGGAAGTGAGTAATTTTATTACAGAACACAAGCATTTGCCGGAAATCCCTTCGGCTCAGGAAGTGAAAGCGAGCGAGGGAGTGGATTTGGGCGAGATGCAAACCAAACTCTTGCAGAAGATCGAAGAACTGACCTTGTACTTGATAGAGCAAGACAACAAAATCCAAACTTTGGAAGCGAAGATACAAGAGTTGGAAAACAAATAAGCAAAGTATCATGAAAACAAAATATCTATTGACAGGCCTGCTCCTGCTTGCTTCAGCTGCATTTATCAGCGCCCAGAGCATCGCTTTCGACTACGATGCCGACGGCAACATGGAATCGCGTTACGTCGTTACGCTCCAATCCGTAAAAGCGGCCGAAACGGAAACTACGGAAACTACGGAAATTGCTGAAATAGATTTGAAGGATTTCCATATTACGATTTACCCCAATCCCACGAAAGGGCAAATCCGGATTATAATGGAGCCTTTCCTACCGGAACAATCCAAGTCCCTGCAACTGTACGATGCTTCGGGAAAGCTCCTGAAAACGCAAGCCATCGCTTCCGCCACCACCGCCTTGGAAATTACCGGCAATCCGGGCGTTTACCTGTTGAACATCCGTTTGGGAGAAACGGTTTCCAAATGGAAAATCATCAAACAATAAAATCGAAAAAAAAATGAAACGCTTCCTTTTTCTCCCGATATTCTTCATTGCGATGGCTGTTTCCGGGCAAAAGACAATCGACCTTTCGCAGCCGGAAACGACGTCGAAGACTTATGTCGCCCGCGACCGGATCAGGTTGCTGCCCGGATTCTCGTTCAGTTCATCCGGCAACAAAACTTTCCATGCTTTCCTTGATGAGCATTTGATAACCAACACGGTTTACCAGACAGCGTCGGAACGCCCCAATCCCGCCCGAAGCCTGAACGAATCATACGAAGTCGGCTCCACAGCGGGAGCGGCAACCGTCAGTCCCACCGGAGCGGCGTTGTATCAGATTCCCATAACGGTCATGCCCGGAACAGGCGGCGTTCAGCCTAATATCTCCATCGTTTACAACAGCCAGTCCGGCAACGGCTTGGTCGGCTACGGATGGAGTTTGAATGTCGTTTCGGCTATTACCCGCACGGGCAAAACCTTCTACCACGACGGCGCAACGGCCGCACCCCAACTGACCGGCGCCGACAATCTGCTTTTCGACGGGCAACGCCTGATGAAGGTATCGGGCAACAACTTGGAAGCCTCGTCGGTCTATCATACCGAAATCGAAACCTACCAGACCATTACCTGCAAGTACATCACTTCCAAGTTGTGCTTCGAAGTGAAGAACAAGGAAGGATGGACGATGGAATACGGTTCGAGCGACGATTCGTACATTAAGCCCAAAGACGGGAACGCGGCTTATGCCTGGCTGCTCAAAAAAGCAACCGACGCCAACGGCAATTACATGACCTACACCTACAACAAGGATTCCAACGGCGAGTTCCGTATCAGGCAAATCGACTATACGGGCAATAGCGGCGCCGGTTTGAATCCCTACAACAAAGTCGAGTTTTTCTACGAGACTCGCACCGATTCGACAACCGGCTACATTGCGGGAAAAGACATCAGGCAAAGTGTAATCCTGAAGCGGATTAAATGCAGCGCCTACGATACGAAGATGCGGGAATACAAGTTCAATTACTTTTATGACGGGTTTTATTCCAAATTGACGGAGGTGGAAGAATATGGGGAAGGCGGTATCCGGTATAATTCTACCGTGGTGGATTGGGGATGGCATGGAAGATACCCATCTGAAGCCATAGCCGGTTTCGTCTCATTTGAAAAGGACATTCCTTATCCGCCTTACGCCGACTTCAACCAAGACGGCAAGATGGATTTTCTTTCATATCCAAACAAATCATCTTATTCCACAAGCGATTGGGCTACTTTGTATTTGTCGGGATTATCAGTCATGACCGGCGGTTTGATTTTTGAGCAACAAACAGCTAAAATCCCGTTATATCAGGGTTTTCTGGGCTTTTTATTTGGAGATATAAATGGCGATGGATATACCGATGTTGTCCGCATGGGTAAACTTCAGAATGCCCCTCCCGGCCAAGGTTGCTATCAAGTATATGATGTCTGGCTTTATAATGGAGAAAGTTTTTCGCCGCTGACTACTAACTGTTATCCGGCGCATATCACATCCGAATCATATTTCAATCGCGACAATAGATACGTAACAGGCGATTTCAACGGGGATGGGAAAGACGAAGTATTAGGCACCGGGCCGGCTTACGACGGGAAAAGGGATTTCTTCTATTATGGCGGCTCTAATTATGTAGAAGGCGATTTCGGTATAACTTGGGGAGGCATTACCGACACATCGTTCGCAGATTATCCCAACGACCGCTTCGTCCTGAATTTTAACGGCAACGCCAAATCCGACTTACTTGTTTTGGATCAAAACGGATGCCGGATTTATGAAAAAACCGCCAATAATACATTCTCGCAACTTGATTCCTCCAATTTATTGAAAAACAGCGACCGCCTGCTTTTCGGTGATTTTAACGGAGATGAACTCAGTGATATTCTGGTAAAAAGAAACAACGAATATTATATCCTGATTTCAACCGGTGTTACGTTTATTAAAAAGACATTAAACAATCCCGAATTAACAACGCCATGGTTTACCGCTGACTTTAACCGCGACGGCAAGAGCGATGTAATCATGTGTTCGCAAAACGCCAATAAGGACTTTGTGTTTAAAATTGGAGTCTATAATGGCGAAATCTTTCATTTTTATGAAGACAGTACACAAATATTCCCGACCGGCAATATCACTTTTTCGGAAAAGCAAATCAAGCAATATTTTCAATTTGCCGATTTTACCGGCGACGGTATGCCTGAATTATGCTATACAAAACCGACTTCATCCTATATCAAGTATTTCGCTCCTGCAACCAATGTCGGCATTTCAACCATAGTGAACGGTCTGAACCACAAAACGACTTTCAGCTATCATTCCCTCAGCAATTTCCTTGGATGGCCGCAGGAAACGGATAGCTATACTTTCCCTGTCGGCAAATTTCTACAACCAATGTATGTGGTTGGTTCGATAAGAGAACAAAAAGGAATTTTAGATGACTTGACATATTATAGTTATAAAGATGGCCGTGTTCACAAGCAAGGTAAGGGCTTCCTCGGCTTCAAAGAAGTTACGGTTTCCTGCTCCGATCAAAACCGCAGGGTAACCACTCAATACTCTTATGACTCTACCTATTACAATGTCTATCCCGTCAAGCAAACCGTAACAACCGTATCAGGCGATTCCATATCCCGCAGCAATTTTGAAAACAGTTATTACACAACTGGCATTTCCAAAGTGATATTCCCCTACCTAAGCAAACAAACCGACAAGGATTGTCTGACCGGTCTGACCAAGCAAACGCAGTATTTTTATACATCATCCAACTACGGGAATCCTCATCAAATAACCGAAACCCAAGGAAACCTGGTTACAACCACAACCAACACATGGGCGGCCAAAAACAGTTCATATAAAAACCGTATCACACAGCAAACCGTCGCCAAAACCGGTTTTGGAACTTCTTTTTCCGAAACGAAGAAATTCGATTACGACCACAAGGCGCGATTGACACGGCAAATCAATTTCCTGAACCACGCCAAAAGCGACACCATCATGTATTGCGATTACGATTCTATCGGCAACCCGTGGACAATGATACACAGAGCCGCCGGTTGCCCCACAGTTACAACAACAAGCGCTTTCGATGGAACCGGCCGCTTCGCCCTCACACAAACCGACCCTTTGGGCAATGTTTCATCGGCGCAATTCAATTCCAGAACCGGCGCAATCACACTCAAAACCGGTATCGACGGACTGACTACATCCTACCGATACGATGGCTTCGGGCGAATGACAAGGGAAACAACCCCATTCGGGGAAATATCCCATAACCTGAATTGGGACACATCCGCCGGATATGCTTCATACGCCTTGTACAAGACAACAGACATATCTCCCGTTTCGGGAACTACCACCGTTTGGTACGATGCTTCCGGCCGGGACGTAAAAACCGAAACGCAAGGATTTTCCGGAACAGTTGTTTCAGAAAAGGAATACAATTACGATGGAAGCTTATACAGCACATCCTTGCCGGGATATGGCAGTGCAAGCAACCAATATATCGAATACGGCTACGACAACTTCGGTCGCTTGCATACGGAAACCAATATCGGCCGCACAACAACATATAATTACAACGGCTTGACAACATCCATTACCACGCCCGACGGAAAAACCACTTCACAAACACTCAACAATTCGGGTTTATTGCAGACTTCCACCGATGCAGCAGGCGGCACGGTAACTTACTCCTACAACAGTTTGGGCAAGCCCGTAAGCATAACATCCAACAATACAACAACTTACATCAAATACGACAACCGCGGCTTCCAATCCGCCCTGAAAGACCCCAACCTGACCGATTCCATCAAGTACAGTTACAACGCCTACGGCCAATTAACCTCGCAAACCAACGCACGCAACCAAACCACCTCTTATCTTTACGATGCCGCAGGGCGCATCACTCAGGAAACCTCTCCCGAACGAACGCTGACTTATCAATACGTTCCGTCCGGCAACGGAATCGGGCAACTGCAAACGATAACGCAGGGAGCAACCGTCATCCAATCGCACGCCTATACCCCAAAAGGTCAACTGGCGTCGGTTACGGAAAACGTTGCCAACAGCAATTACGCAACTTCCTACACTTATAATTCCAACGGGCAAGTAACAGAAAAGCAAACGCCATCGGACTTGCGAGTCGGCTATCAATACACCAACGGGATGCTTTCCGCCCTGCGCAATGCCGACAATAACGCTCTGCTCTGGCAGGCCGATTCCATCAATGCCCTGGGGCAAATTACCCGCTCGACCTTGAGCAACGGCATGAAACGGGCAATGAATTACGACGGCTATCATCAATTGAGCCAGTTGTTCCTTACAACCAACGGCCCCGTAGTCGATCAAATCAACTACCAGTTCAATCCACTGACAGGCAACCTTACCCAGCGCAACGATTCATATCTTGGCCGAAACGAACTGTTCGGCTATGATAACCTCGACCGCCTGAATTCCGTTCGCCTGAACAACGGCGCAGTAAATCAAATAAGCTACTTCGCCAACGGCAATATCCAAAGCAAGTTCGATGTGGGGACTTACGAATACGATAACAATAATCACGCTTTATCCGGCATAAGCAACAAAGTGTCTTCCTACAATCCGGCGAATCTGGAAATCACAAATACTTCCTACAACCGGGTTAATTCGATTACGCAGCCGGGCAGTGTGGAAAAAGACATGCTGTTCACTTACGGAGCCGACAAACAACGCTGCATGAGCCGCTACTACGAAAACGGTTCCTTAAAACAGCAAATCATCTATCTCGGCGATTACGAAAAAATATTCGAAACAAATACAGGAACAACCAAAGAATATGACTATATTTGCACGCCGGAAGGCATATCGGCAATCGCGATAAGGCAGAGCGGCGCTCGATCTTTTTATTCTGTACACACCGACCATTTGGGCAGCCTCAGGGCCGTCCTTACCGCAGGTAAATCCATACATACGGGTTATTATTACGATGCTTGGGGGAAACAGACGAAAATAACGGGAACGGAGATAACCCGCAGAGGATATTTGGGTCAGGAACATTTGCCGGAGTTCGGGTTGATTAATCTTAATGCGCGTTTGTATGACCCTGTGCTTGGGAGGTTCCTTGCGATAGACCCTTATGTGCAACAGCCGGATTATACACAGTCGTTTAATCGTTATGCTTATGGTTTGAATAACCCCATGGTATATTCCGACCCGAACGGAGAGTTTTGGCAATATATCGTAGCCGGTTTATTTTTCGCCGGAAAATGGTATTACGAAGGCTACAAAGCCAATGGCAACCAAACGAATATAGGGAAATGGAACCAACTGCCGGATTTCTACATCGGCTATTCAAGGAAAGGAAATTCGTTTTATGCAGGCAGCGGATGGAACGGTACTGATTCCGCAATTGGTTTCGGTTTCAATTTTGGAGAGAAAAAAGTTTCTTTTTCCTATTTTTATGAAGGCGAAATCCATATAGTAGCTATTGAACGTAAACCAACACGGCAGGAATTGTATCCCAACCATTTTTTACCATATCAACCCAATGCATGGGAACAATTCAGGGATGAAGCCATATTGAGTCGGATAGTTTATAACTTCCTTGATGTGTTCTGGGTGTATGGAACAGGCGCTTTGGGTGGATATGAGAATGCACGGCATTTGGGTGGCAGGGGTGCAGACAGGACGGAATTTGAAAATGCGGGGGTTTTTTCGTGGTTGTCGCTTTTCCCGGTGGGAGCGGCGGGTAGTACAACTACTACGGTAGGTAAGACGGGAACACAGTTTACTAAGTCTAACCTGAAGCTCGGACAGCAAATGCATAAATCGTATAAAGTTGGAGCAGACGGTATTAAAGAGTTTAGGTTGCCGAGTGGAAAACGTATTGATTTCCTTGATATTAAAAACAGCACTATTTACGAGTTGAAACCCTTTAACCCAAGAGCAATGCAACAGGGACAAAGACAGCTTAATATGTATATGCAGGAGTTGCAGACAATGCCACAGTTTAAAGGGATTAATTGGAAAACTGTTTTAGATACCTATTAATATGGATAGTAAAGAGTTTAAAAATATATTTGACACAGTAGCAAAAGCAAATGATTTTGAAAAGGCTTTTGGCGGTTGGTTTAAAGAAAGTTCTGAATGTATTATCGTGCTTGACTTACAGAAATCGAACTTTGGGGATTATTACGAACTAAATATTAAAATCTTTGTTCAGGGAATATTTGGTAATAAGTATGTAAAAAGTAAGGATTTAGTAAAAAAGCATACAGGGGATATTTTTACCCGACAGCCAAATGATTATAAGGATGTTTTAGACTTTGACACTTCAATGGATGATGAAAAAAGGAAAGAAAAATTAGAAAGCTTATTTAGTGAATTTGTAGTTCCTTTTGCAAACAAAGCTCTTTCGCGTATAGGTTTGAAAGAATTAGCAGAACAGGAAAAAATATTTTTACTACCCGCAGTCAAAGAAGAATTAGTATAAATCAAAGCCCCGATTTTTTCGGGGCTTTGATTATTTAGCGAAAGCTTTTTTTGTTTTAAAATTTTGGATGTAGGTATCAATGACGTTGAACAGGACGTTTTTGGTGTCTGCATCCATTTTTTGTATGTCGTTGATACGTTCCACCGTTTCTTTATCGTAAGAAGCGTTTTCGCCTTCCCCAATCAGAAAATCAACGGTAACGCCAAAAGCTTTAGCCATTTTGGCGACCATTTCAATGGACGGTAAATTTTCATTGCGTTCGTACTTCCCGATAATCTCACGTGAAGCATCAATCTTTTGGGCAAGGTCGCCCTGCGACCATCCTTTTTCCTTTCTAAGGGTGCTTATTTTACTTCCGATGTTTAATGTATTACTCATATCCAACCATTGTTACAATGAAAAAACAAAGATAAGAGAACTTTATTGCATAAAAAAGTAAGGTGTTATTTGTTCAAATGAGAAATAGTTTATAGTTTTGCGAAACAAGTTACACATCGTAAAAAGTAAAAAATATTTTTCAGGCAATGGAAATAGCAGAGATAAAACAGCAGCTAAGTATTCTAACCGTATTAGAGCATTACGGCATCAGACCCAATAAAAACAAAATGCTATGCTGTCCTTTCCACGATGATAAAAATCCGAGTATGCAGGTGTATGCCGAAACGAACACGGTGTTTTGTTTTAGCGGTAATTGCTCAAAGAACGGTAAGGCAATGGACACGATACAGTTTATCCAGGACAAAGAAAGCTGCACCAAACACGAAGCAATCAAGAAAGCCCAAAGCCTGATAGGAGCAGTAACACAACAAGCAGCACCCAAGCCAACCATACAACCCGAAAACCTAACAGAAATCTTTGCCAAATTAAAGCAGAGCTTTTACAGCAGCAGTAAATCAAGAGCCTACGCAGAGAGCCGAAATATTTACACCGCCAAATTAGAAGCGGGTTACAACAACGGAACGCATTACAGCAGGCTGAAAAACTGCATCGTCTTTCCGTTGAAGGACAGGGAAAACAACATTGTGAGTTTTTACGGCAGGAACATAGAAAGTAAAGGCAAAGACGACAGGCATTTTTACACGGCAAACAGGAAAGGGCTTTACTCGCGCTCGGCGTAGTCTCTGAATACGTCGTGTTAAAACCTTAGATTTGCACCAGTATTAATAAAAGTCACTATTAACCGACTAAAATTCGGTTTTGTTTTTATATTGTTGATATTTAATCAGTTGCGATTCAAAAAGCGGTTTTTTAAAAAGTTACCCCCTGTT
>JAISWY010000337.1 GCA_031270925.1 Candidatus Symbiothrix sp. | reverse complement strand
CCAGATGCTTCAGGAAATTCATCTGCTCCACAGTGAGCGACTTTGTTATTTGCGTACCTTTTGCCATATTTCATATTTTGAGGAAAGATAAACCCTATAAAACGGGGTTTTTCTTTCTTTGATTTGCGATGCAAAGGTAATGTTTTTTTCATCGTAAATAAAAAATGCGCATTTTTTGGCTAAATCTTTTTTTGAGCTGCTATTGTTGTAAATAATGGGATAATAATGTGTAAATCCGATGTCTCGACTACGCTCCGCTTCGCTCGACATGACGCGCTTCCAGGGTGAATGATGAAGGAACAGTCAGTCGTGTAACCTGTTCGGCCAAAACACAAGCGATTTTCCGAAATGATATTATTTTCGTAATTATTGATACAAAAACCAACCTCCCTTTCAAGCATCTTCACTACGTTTGCAGTGTAAAAAAATTCTGTAAACCATGATGTTTCTAAATTTTAAATTTAATATCTATTGGAAATCTGCGATTTCCTTATTTCTTGTAATAATAATGCAAAATACAGGAGTATTTGCGCAAGAAAACGCAAAAAGTAAAAATGCCCTGAAAGATACCATTGCGGGCATCGTATCGGCCGACGGTTTTCCCTTGCCGGGAGCGACGGTCAAAAACATGACTACCGGACTTGTCGCCATAACCGATAACGACGGACGCTACCAAATAGGAATTACCGATCCGAAAAACATCTTGCAATTCAGTTTCCTCGGATTTAAGCGGATCGATCGCGTCGCGGGCGTTTCCAAAACAATCGACATAATATTGGAAGACGAATCGACCGGTTTGGAGGAAGTAGTTGTCGTCGGCTACGGCGTAACCAAAAAGCGCGACATCACCGGCTCCATTGTTTCGGTAAACAAGGAAGACATCGAGAAAAAGATGCCCTCCAATATCTACGAAGCCTTGCAGGGCGGCGCAGCCGGAGTGCAAATATCGAGCGGTTCGGGACAGCCCGGCGAAGGCGCTTCGGTCGTCATCAGGGGACTTTCTACCATGAACGACGCCGGCGTAGGCCCCTTGTGGGTAGTCGATGGCGTTCCTACAACCGACATCGGAAGCATCAATCCCTACGATATTGAAACGATGGAAGTATTGAAAGACGCGGCCTCAGCAGCCATTTACGGCTCACGATCGGCCAACGGCGTAATCATCGTTACGACCAAAAAAGGATCGGAAAAAGCGCCCGTCGTGGAAGTAAGGTATCAACATTCGTTGAATCAACTCACGCACAAATTGCCGCAAATGAATGCGCAGCAATATCGCGGCCTGCAAAAGCAACTGCTCGAATACACACAGGGCGAAGGTGCGGGAATCGTATCGTCGGTAGTCGGCAATGTGCTGGCTTCGCAAATGGCCGATTCGCTCAATTACCTCCTGAACGCCGACAACGATTATCAAGATTTGGCCTTCCGAACCGCCCGGAAAGACCAGTTGGATTTAAGTTTCGGCGGCGGCAACGAGCAATTGAAATATATGCTGCTGACCGGATTTTTGAACGAGCAAGGCATCATCCACAATACCTCTTTGCGAAGGCTGTCCGCCCGAATCAATACCGATTACAAGGCAACATCCAAACTGACGCTCGGCACCCGCGCCAATTTCAGCTTTGCCAAGAAATCGGGAATCGACGAAAACGGCTACCTCAACAGCGTGCTTTCGCGCAAGCCCAACCTCTCGCTCTACTATCCCGACGAAACGCTCATCGGTATGCTGTGGGGAATGAATCCATTAGCGGCCGGCTTGCAAACCAATTTTACCGATATTATCAGGGCTTCCTTTTCGCAGTTCATCGAATATATGTTTACGAAGGATTTGAAATTCACAACTTCGTTCAACGCCAACTTTTCGTTGCACCGCTACAACTATATGCGTCCTACCCTGTTGTCGAATGAATATCTGGAAAACTTCGGCTCGCACAACAGCGCCTTGAATTACGATTGGATGAACGAAAACTATTTCAATTACACAAAAACCATCCGGCGCAACCACAATCTCACGGCCATGCTCGGTTTCAGCTTGCAATCGTGGAAAACGGAAACGGATTATTACAGCGGAAAAAATTCGGCTACCGACGCCGTTTATACGCAAAACGCTTTTGCCGCTCATTTCGACTTGACAAAAACGGGTACAACGGAAAACGCGCACAACATGGCTTCGCTTTTCGGACGCTTCACTTACAATTACAAATTCCGCTACTTGTTCACCGCCAATGTGAGAGCCGACGGTTCGTCGCGATTCGCCAAAAACAAAAAAATCGGTTATTTCCCGTCCCTTTCGGCTGCGTGGCGTTTTTCGGACGAGCCGTTTATGTGGTGGGGCGAAAAAGTGAAACTGAACGACGCCAAACTGCGCATCGGCTACGGCATTACCGGTAACGAAAGCATCGGCGATTACGAATCGATGCTGACTTACAGCACAAGCGGCATCTACGACGGATTGGCGGGCGTTACCGCTTCGCGAATCGCCGTAAACGATTTGGGTTGGGAACAGACGGCGCAAAAAAGCATCGGTATCGACCTGATGTTCATGAACAGCCGATTTCAATTTACAGCCGATTTATACGACAAGACAACCGAAAACTTGCTGGCCAATTACGAAATACCCAAGGAATGGGGTTTCAACACGGTCCGGAAAAATATCGGTTCGATAGCCAACCGGGGACTTGAACTGTCGTTCGCCGGCGATGTAGTAAAAACGAAAGACCTTACGCTCAACCTAAGCGCCAACATCTCGTTCAACCGGAACAAGGTGCTGGAATTGGCGCAAGGAACATCGTATATCTACAACGATAAATGGTGGATTTCGGAAGACCGTCCCCTGGGCGATTTCTACGGCTACACTTATATCAACGTTTTTCCTTACGACCAGTCCAATGCTTTCAATGCCGCGTGGGAACAACTGACGCCCGTGTTTGAAAACGGCATTTTCCAAAATAAATATTTGCTGAACGGCCAAGAATATACCGGCGCCGTGCAGCAGAAAAAATTGCCCGACGGAACGCCTTTCCGCGGCGGCGACATCAATTGGCAGGAAACCGAAATCGACGGCGTGATCGACGATAAAGACCGTAGCGTGATCGGCAACGCTCAAGCCGATTATACCGGCGGCCTGTCGTTCAACCTCCGCTACAAAAATTGGACGCTCTATCTGTCGGCTTATTATTCCATCGGCGGAAAAATCTACAATCAAGCTAAATATTGGCAGGATATGGTTAGCATGGAAAGCTTTGCAACCGTTCCTTCGTTCGGATGGATGAATGATTTCTGGGTCAAGCAGGGCGATGAAGTTACACATCCGCGGCCTTACGCCGACCGCTTCCAGAACAACCGGGCGATCAATTCCATCTATATCGAAGACGCTTCGTATATCAAAATCCGCAATACCCGCTTGAGCTACCGTTTCAATACGAAAACGATTACTAAAATCGGCCTGAAAGGTTTGAGCGCCTACATTTACGTCAATAATCCGCTGACATTTACCGCTTATTCGGGCTACGACCCGGAGTTTTCGTCGTACAGCGCTTTGGCTCTCGGCGAAGATACCAACCGTTTTCCCCGCAAAAGCGAATTTGGAATGGGAATCAATGTTAATTTCTAAATAAATAATCGAACATGAAAAATATTCTTTTAGCAGTTACGGCAGTCCTGATGTTTGCTTCCTGCAACTTCTTGGAACTCGACCCGATAAGCGAAATACCCGCCAACAGGATGTGGCAGAATCAGCGCGACGTCAATGCCGGCATTGCCGAAATTTACGCCTCTTTCCGCCTCGCGCTACTCGACAATTATTTCTTTTGGGGAGAAATGCGATCCGATAATTTCGTGATGGCGCAGGATACTTACGCCGAGCATACCAAATTGGTAAACAATCAATTGACGCGCGATTTATCGTGTACAAGCTGGGCCAGCCTCTACAAGGCAATCAGCAACGCCAATTTTGCGATTGCCAACATTCCCAACGCAAACATTACGGATTAACA
>JAISWY010000017.1 GCA_031270925.1 Candidatus Symbiothrix sp. | reverse complement strand
TTACCGAGCCGAGCGCCGAGATGGATATCAACTGCAATTTGTGTGGCGGAAAAGGTTGTCCGTTCTGCAAGCACACCGGTTGGGTCGAGATTTTGGGCTGCGGCATGGTCGATCCGAATGTATTGCGAAATTGTGGCATCGATCCCGACATTTATTCGGGTTACGCTTTGGGAATGGGCATCGAACGAATTACAAATTTAAGATACCAAGTGAAAGACTTGCGCCTGTTTTCCGAGAATGACATCCGGTTTTTACGGCAATTTGAAGCGGCGACATGACAACAAAAGAACGATACAGCAACGTAATCGCATGGTTTGAGCAAAACCGTCCGGTCGCTGAAACGGAACTGAAATACAAAGCCCCGTTTCAATTACTGATAGCCGTGATTTTGTCGGCGCAATGTACCGACAAGCGCGTCAATATGATTACACCTGCCTTGTATGAGGCTTTTCCCAGTCCGGAAGTATTGGCGGAAGCGCAACCGGAAGCAGTTTACGAATACATCAAAAGCGTTTCGTATCCGAATAATAAGGCAAAACATTTGGTTGCAATGGCGAAAAAATTGGTCGTCGATTATCAATCTTCCGTTCCCGATACAATCGAAGAGTTGATAAAAATTCCCGGAGTGGGACGGAAAACAGCGAATGTGATTGCCTCCGTCGTTTATAAAGTGCCTGCATTGGCGGTCGATACCCACGTTTTCCGCATAGCCAACCGCATCGGATTGACTCGCGATTCCAAAACGCCTTTGGAAACCGAACGCAAACTGACCCAACACATTCCCAAACATTTGTGGGCTGTAGCACACCATTGGCTGATTTTACACGGACGATATGTCTGTATCGCCCGGAAACCCAAATGCGACGAATGTGGATTACAAGCATTCTGTTTGACATACACACAAAGCAAATAATATAAATACATCATGAAAACATTTTTTTCGACTTTGTTATTGGTTTTTTTCATCATAACAATTTCCGCATCGAATTTGAAAATCAGCGAAATCATGTCGAACAACGTTTCGGCCGTGATGGACGAATCTTACAATTATAGCATGTGGGTCGAATTGTATAATTCCGGTTTGGAAACCGAAAATCTGAATAGTTACTATTTTACCGACGATTTGGAGCAGCCTCGAAAATGGAATCCGAAAAACGAGCAGCTTGCCGCAGGACAATTCAAAATTTTGTGGTTCGAACGCGAAGAACTGTCCGACCATTCTTCATTCAAATTGGAACCCAATGGTGGACGATTGTATCTGCTTGATAACCAAGCCAATATTATCGACCAAGTGCGCTATTACAAACAATACCGGAATGTTTCTTACGGGCGAACAGACGATGTCGGCGATGAATGGGCGTATTTTACCGAATTTAGTCCGGCTGCATCGAACATCGGCAAAAAAGCGGCCGAAGAACCGGCTTGCCAACAACCGCAATTTTCACAATCCGGCGGATTTTATAACGCGCCGGTTCAATTGACATTAAGCAGTCCGGATACCGAAGTCGAAATTTATTATACTACCGATAATTCCGAGCCGACCGCGCAATCGAATCATTATACGGCCGGACAAAATATCTCACTGAACAAGACAACTTGTATTCGTGCTATTGCCTTGTCCGATACGTATTTACCCAGTCCGGTTGTAACAAGCACCTATTTCATTAACGAACGCAGCTTTACGCTTCCGGTCGTTTCGCTCGTTACGGAAGAAAAGAACCTGAAAGACGATATGATAGGGATTTACGTGAAAGGCAAAAACGGTTTGGCGGGAAACGGCACCGACGCCGCCAATTGGAATCAGGATTGGGACAGGCCAACCAATATGGAATTGTACGATACCACAGGCGTAATGTGTATCAATCAGGAAATTGATATTTCCATTTCCGGCGGCTGGTCAAGAGCATATTCGCAAAAATCATTAAAACTTTCGCCGCGAAACAAGTTCGGAGACAACCGCTTGCGTTACGATTTTTTCGCCAGTAAACCCGACCGGAAATACAAAGACATTCAATTGCGCAATTCGGGCAACGATTTTTGGAGTACCATGATGCGCGACGCTTTGATGCAATCGCTCATCATCGGCCGGATGGATATTGATTATCAGGCTTACGAACCCGCCATCTGCTTTATGAACGGCGAATATTACGGCATCCAAAACCTGCGCGAACGCACCAATAAAGATTATCTGTATTCCAATTACGGATTGAATGAAGACGAATTTATCTTGCTCGATTATCAAACGGCGCCGAACGATCCCGAATACCGGAGCTTTCTTAATTTTATGAAAAGCAGCAATTTAGCGATGGAATCGCTTTACAAAACTGCCGAAGGATGGATCGACATCGATTCGTACACATACTACATGATGGCGCAAATGTATTACGCCAACACCGATTGGCCGCAAAATAATTACAAGGTTTGGATGAAAAACGACGGCGCCGGCAAATGGCGTTGGATTTTGTTCGATACCGATTTCGGTTTTTCAAACAATCAAAATCAGAACGCCGTAACGTATGTTTTGCAAAGTTCCGACGATAAGATCACTACTCCTTTGCGGCGCTTATTGACCAATCCGAATTTCAAAAGCAAATTTCTGACCCGTTACGCCATTCATCTTTCTTCTACTTTCGAGTCGAACCGCGTGATTGCGTTTATCGATTCGCTGAGCGCCAAAATCCATTCCGAAATGACGTATCACAAACAAAAATGGGGTGGAAACAACTTTGAAAACGAGTTGAATATCATGAAAACTTTCGCTCGCGAGCGCCCCGGCTATATGATGGAATTTTTGAGCGCTTATTTTTTCCAATCGGCACCGATACACGATATTTACATCCTTTCCAATAACGAAAATTCAACTTATCTATTTAATGATGATACGATTAAAGACAATTCAATCCGGATGAAATATTTCAGGAACCAAACAGTAGAAATCGAAGCTTCGGATGTGCCGGATTATCGTTTTTCGCATTGGGAAGTGTCGAGCGTTCCTTCCGATAGTACGTTGATTGCTTCT